>JAYUPV010000355.1:0-6317 GCA_043759865.1 Alphaproteobacteria bacterium
TCGCCAACCTGCCTTTCGGCAAGCAATATGGCAGCAAGCTCGACAACCCGCAGCTTTACGAAGGCATTTTGCGTGAATCCATGCGCCTTGCCAAAAAACCCGGCTGGCGCGCTGTGCTGCTGACCTCCGACGTGCCGGCCTTCAAATCGGCTATTCAAAAGGTCGGGCAATTGAAGTATGAAGAAGCCTTCACCGTCAAAATCCGTGGGGAAGTCTCGCGCTGCTATCAGGTGACGTTTAAATGAGCAGAGTTGGTAAATGAGCAGAAGCGGCTACATCGAAACTTATTACGCCGACACCCTCGGCCCCGAAACGGTTTATCCGGGGCTGATCACCGCGCTCGAGGTGGATGTTTGCGTTATCGGCGGCGGCTTTGCGGGGTTGAACACCGGCCTCAGCCTTGCCGAGCGCGGCAAAAGCGTGGCGGTGCTGGAATCAAAACGTATCGGCTGGGGCAGCTCGGGCCGCAATGCGGGTTTTGTGGCCAAGGGCTATGCCGCTGACGAAGGATACCTGCTGAAAAAACTCGGCAAGGCGACGGCGCAGAAAATCGTGACGCTGACCCAGCGTGCACGCCAGCTGATCCGCACGCGCATCGAAAATTATAAAATCGACTGCGGCCCGATTATTTCGGGCGTGGTCACGGCTTCGTGGCGTGACAACGACGCGGAATTGAAGGCCTATGTCGCTGAGTCGAACGACAATTTCAACACCGGTTTCGAATTCTGGACGCGCGATAAAGTGCGGGAAAACTGCAAGACGGATAAATACTATGGCGCGGTCTATTCGCCGCAGGATTACCAGTTCCACCCCTTGCGCTACGTCCACGGCATCGCCCGCAGCCTCGCCGCGAAGGGCGGCAAGATTTTTGAAAACTCAGCCGCTATCAAAATCGAGAAAGACGGCGCGGGTTGGGTCGTGCGGACGGAAAAAGGCAGCGTGAAGGCAAAGCATGTGGTGCTGTGCTGCTCCGTCTATATCGACGGGCTTGATAAAAAACTCGCCAATGCGTCTTTTCCGGTGCAGACCTATATCATGGTGTCGAAGCCGGTCGATGACGCGTTGCTGAAAAATTCTATCAACACGCGCTGCGCGGTTTCCGACATGCGCTTTTGCAGCGACTATTACCGCAGGCTCGATGGCGGTCGCATTTTGTGGGGCGGGCGCGTGGCGCTGTGGTCGAACCCGACCGACATCGCGGGCATGATGATGCAGGATATGTTCAAGGTCTATCCGCAATTGAAGGGCCATGTGCAGCCGGAATATTCCTGGGCGGGGCTGCTCGCCTATGCGCCGCACAAAATGCCGCAGGTGGGCGAGATTGAGCCCGGTTACTGGTACGCCACCGGCTTCGGCGGTCACGGTATTTCGCCCACGACCGTGGCGGGCGAGCTCATCGCCTCCGCCATTGCCGAGGGCGACCAGACCTATAAAACCTTCGAGCCGTTCGGTATCGGTTATGCGGGCGGAAAAATGGGCCGCTACGTGGCGCAGCTCGTCTATTTGTGGTGGCGGGCGCGCGACCATATCAGCGTAGGTTAATGCGCTGATATATAACGGATTTATAGTTTCCAAAACGTATTGACATAATGCATCAAGGCTTTTAAAGTCCCTCCATCACAAAGAGGGACAAAATGGACGTCATCGCCAGCCTGAAATCCGCGCATCAAGCGGTCAAAAAATTCCTGACCACGCAACAGTCGCTCGATGAAAAACTTGTCGAAGCCGTGAAGGCAGGCGACATCGCGAAGGTGCGGGCGGCGGCAGCTGCAGGCGGCAACCCCTCGGTCCGTACGCGCACCTGGCCGGAGCAAACGCCGATGCTTCTCGCCATCGAAGCAAAAAATACCGAGATGCTAAAGGCTCTGCTGGAGCTGAAGGCAGATCCCAACGCTAAAATCGGCGATGGCGAAAAGACGACCCTGACCGAAGCCGTGCGCGCAGGCCAGACGGAAATGGCCATCGCCTTGGTCGAGGCGAAGGCCGATATCAACGCAGGTGAGGAAAACACCCGCTCGCCCTTTTTGCTCGCCGTTGCCACCGCCAACAAGAAGCTCATCGAATTGTTCGCCGAAAAAGGTGCGAAGCTTGACGTGGTGGACAGCAAAGGCTGGTCGCCGCTCAGCTATGCCGTGCGCAACGGCGATGTCCCGACCATCGAATTTCTTGTTTCCAAATCCGTGCGCACCGACCGCCGCGATGAAGACGACCGCACGCTGCTCGATATCGCCCGTGCTTATGACCGTCCGGCGGCTGTCAAGGCTTTGCTGACGCATTACGACAGCCTTGTGCCGAAATGGCAGAAACTGGAAGACGCCGATGAAGTGACGCATGTCAGCATCCTGCGCGATGCGGGCTATAAACTGACCGAAGTGTTCAACCTGCGCACCGAGCGCCTCACCACCGTCACCCACAACTTTGAAACGGGCAGGGACGAAACCGTCTCGCGCGGCTTGAATGACGGCGATAAAGTGGCGGTAGCCGAAGCAAAGGCGAGACTTGCGACGTTGAAGCCCCAGCCCGTTCAAACACCCGTCGCGTCAGCATAAATTTTCAAGGAGTTATTTCATCATGGCAAAAGCAAAAAAATCATTTGGCGCGAAAGCGAAGAAAACAGATAAGCCGGAAGTGGCATTCGAGATTTTCTCCGACCTCGACGGCGTTCTGACCAATTTCGACCAGCACGCAAAAGACAACGACAAGTTCGACGCCAAGGGCAACCCGAAATGGGACGAGCTTGATTTCAAATGGTGGTCGACCATGCCCGCCTATGACGGGGCGAAAGAGTTTTACGACGAGCTGCGGGAACGCGGACGTACGCGCATGCTGACCGCGCCGATCATGAACGCCGACAGCTTTCGCGGCAAGGCGGAATGGGTGAAGGAATTCCGCCGCAATCGCTTCGCGCTGCGCGACCTCATCATTGCGAAGGCCGAGGACAAGGAATTGCTCGCGCGTCCGCACCACATTCTGGTCGATGACCGCCAGAAAAACGTGGATGCCTGGGTGAAGGCAGGCGGCATCGGCATCGTCCACAACGGCGATTACGCCGACACGCTGAAACGTCTCGACGCGGCGATGGCAAAATACACGCTCGAGAACGACCCCTCGCTGCCGCCCCCGCCGCCCGTGCCGCAAGACCTCGGCACTGTCAAAGTATTTATCGGCACCAATGGCGTGCTGGCCGATTTCCAGACGCATCTTGAAACCGAAGGCAAAATCGACGCCAAGGGCAAGACCAAGTGGGAAGAGCTTGATGTGGCATGGTGGAAAGGCATTCCCGCTTACAAAGGCGCGAAGGAATTCTACGACGCCGTGCGCGACGCCGCGAAAGACCCAGCAACCGGCAAATCGGTGGTGCGCTTCATGACCGGCCCCGTGCCGCATCCCGACAGCTTTGACGGCGACGCGCAATGGACCATGGGTTTCCGCCCCGAAAGCAAGAAATTCGCGCTGCTCGACCTGCTCATCGTGCGCTCGAAGGACAAGAACCTGCTCGCCCGTTCCAACAATATTCTCATCGACGACCGCGCCTCCAACATCAAGGCATGGCAGGACGCGGGCGGTCTCGGCATCCTGCACAAGGGCGATTTCGCGGAAACGCTGAAAGAGCTGCAGGAAACCATCGCCGACTACCGCAAGCCGCCCATGCGGCGCATCCTGCCCATGAACAAGCCCCCCACGCCCCGGTAAGCGGCCTCTCAGCGCTGTGCGTGACGGTCTTTCTTGTCGCGCTGCAACAGCAGGTCAACGCCGCCATAGGTGGCGGTGATTTCGCTGTGGGCGGAAACGGGAAGCGCGCCGAGGCTTGCGCCGAATTGCAGCTGCTTTCCCTGCCAGTCGAGTGTCATTTCATTCAGCGCGGTGCGCAGCTGTTCGACGCGCACCATGGCGGCGTCGGGGTCGGTATGGGTCAGCAGCACCGAAAACTCGTCGCCGCCGAAGCGCGCCGCGCCGTCGGTAATGCGGATGGATTTAATCAATATCTCGGCCACCAGTTTCAGGCAGGCATCGCCGGCCAGATGCCCGTGGATGTCGTTGACGGGCTTGAAACGGTCGAGGTCGATGAGAACGATCAGCGCGCCCGGCGAATTGCGGCGGCGGATGCGCGCACGCTCGGCATCGAAAAATTTTTCAAAGCCGCGCCGGTTCATCAACCCTGTCAGCGGGTCGGTGGCGGCGATGTCTTCCAGCTGGCGGATGCGCTGTTCCTGCGCGGCTATCAGCTGCTCGGCCTCGCCCAGCTTGTTATAGGCGATTTTCAGCAGCGCATCGGCCGTGCCTTTTGTGCGCCACGAACGGTCAAGGGGCGAGAGCGCCGACTGGTCATCCGGGGCGGAAATCGCGTTTAACGGGCGCAGCATGGGTGGCAAAATATCGCTCATAAACAGACTCATAGCACGAAAACCCCTCGCCGGAAAGCCGGGCTGGCGGCTATTTTTAACATAAGCGATTGCCGTTATTGTTTTTACCATTACTTCATAGAGAGAGTGTATTCTCGGGAACAGAGGTGATGTGATGAAAAACACGGTGAAATTGACGGTTCTTGCCCTTTGCGTGCTGGCCCTGGCGCCCGCCACGGCACAGGCCACATCACCTACGCCGATAGCGCAGTTTGCCCCCGCCGCCGGTGGCGCTGTGAAGGAAGGCGAGATTGCGCTGCACAAGGCGCTGTATGATTTCAGGCTGTCATCGGTGCAGTCGGGCGCGGGCATTTCGGGCATTTCCGGCAAGATGTATTACGAGCAGGACGACAACTGCGACGCATGGACGACCGACCACAGATTCCGCGTTGAATACCAGTACCCCGAGCGCCGCCCCGTCGAGAACACCAGCCACTACGTCGCCTTTGAATCAAAAGACGCATCGCAGTTCTATTACAACTCCGAGCGCGAGGAAAATGGCCAGACGGTCGAACAGCTGCGCGGCGCGGTAACGCCCAATGCCGACGGCACGGCGAAGGCCGCCTATTCGCGCCCCGACAATCTTTCCTACGATTTGCCGAAGGGCTATCTGCTTCCCACGCAGCACACTTCCGAAACCGTTCGCCATGCGCGTGCAGGCGACAAGGTGTTCAACGCCGTCATGTTCGACGGCACCGATGCCGACGGGCCGGTGGAAATAAACGCTTTCATCGGCAAGAAGCTCGATGAAAAAGAACTGAAAAAGATCACCGACAGCAATCCGAAAATCGACCCCGCACTTTTGTCGGGCGACGCATGGCATGTGCAAATGGCCGTCTTCCCCCTGAAGGAAGAAAAGGCCATGGCCCCCGCCTATGAAATGGACCTGACCCTGCATGCCAACGGCATCGTCAGCTGGTCGCTGGTCGATTACAAAGCCTTCAAAGTCGAACAAAAACTCCTCGCCCTCGAAAAACTGCCGCCGAAGGCGTGTAAGTAAGGCGCGAGGCTTCCATAAAAACAAACAGCGTTTTCTGACTAGCCAGCAATAGCGCCGGATGGAATCATATGCCCTCTGGCAAAGGGAAGGGCTTCATGAAGAATCAACGCTTGAGCGATTTAAAAAGATTCTATGACTTGATGGCTGCTCTTGAGGCCAAGCAGGGCGGGACAAGGACGCTGGCGGAGGAAAACCGCCGCGACTGGCCACATCGGGGCATTTACTTTTTTCAGGAGTCCACAGAACGAAGGACGGAAAGCGGTGCAGGCTTGCGCATCGTCAGGGTCGGCACGCATGCGGTAAGTAAAGGCTCGAAGACGAAACTGTGGGACAGGCTTTCGCAGCATCGTGGTCAATTAAAATCGGGCGGAGGAAACCACAGGGGTTCTGTCTTCCGCAAGATTGTCGGCCTTTCCCTGCTCGCCCGCGAAAAACTCGATTTCCCGACATGGGGCGAAGGCGGCACAGCCAAGCGGGAGATACGCCTGCGCGAGCATCCGCTGGAAGTCAGCGTTAGCCGCTATATTGGCGCGATGCCCTTTCTTTGGCTGGAAGTGGACGATGAGCCCGGCGCGAACAGCTTGCGCAAAAGCATCGAAAGGAACGCTATCGCGTTACTAAGTAACTACTCTAACAACCCACCCGTTGACCGCGCATCATCCGAATGGTTAGGGCATTTCTGCCCCAAAGAGGACATACCACGTTCCGGTCTCTGGAACTCCGACCATGTCGATGAAGTGCCTAATTCTTCGTTTTTGGAGGATATGCAGCGCCTGATAATGGAGATGAAATAATGAAAATAGTCATGCCCTGCGCCGCAGGCAAAAAGGAAGAAGCGGGATACTTTATGTCGGGAAACCGCAGGGTGTTGTTCGTCGCCAATCCTGCGCTGGTGCAAGCATCGCCGGACGTTA
>JAYUPV010000356.1:0-3274 GCA_043759865.1 Alphaproteobacteria bacterium
CTTTACTACCATAAGGATGTCATTCAAGAAACGGCTCGATGCAAAATAGCCAAATACAAATAAACTCAGACCGCTTATTAATAAGCCATAAAAAGCTCCTATCATCCACCAACGTGGGCCAAGAACTATATCTGTCCATGAGCTTCCCTTGAGCGAGCCTCTGATAATCAAGTATAAGCCGACCATGTTGGGAATAAACGTAGATGCAAAGCAAAAAAAGGCGGCAAAGCACCCAATTAACTTAAAGAATGACACACTATTCGCGATAGCATTGGTAAGTCCATTCTTGTAAACATCGGGAAGAATAAAAAATAGCGTGACGTCGATTGCGCAAAGAAATCCGGCCAGAGTGCAGCTTGCTATTGTGGCGCCGAATGCCAAAAGAAGGTCAAATCCGGGTTTAAAGCTGGTCTGATTTTGCATCAGAGAACATAAGTCTCCGCGAAACCCTCTTCCTCCTGGAATTCCTTTGTCCATTTGCGGAGCTTGCGCATGACGATGTCGCGCTTGAGGGTGGACAGGTGGTCGACGAACAGGATGCCGTTGAGGTGGTCCATTTCGTGCTGCAGGCAGGTGGCGAGCAACCCGTCGGCCTCGATCTCCTGCGGCTTGCCGTCGTAGTCGAGGAACTTGACCTTGATACGCAAGGGGCGCTCGACCTCGGCGAACTGGCCGGGTAGGGAGAGGCAGCCTTCGTCATACACGTTCAGCTCTTCCGACTCCCATGTAATTTCGGGGTTCACGAAAAACTGCGGCTTGCCGCGACGCTTCGACGGGTCGGCATCGGCTTCCTCGTCGGAAATTTTCGGCTGGTCGATATCGAGGATAAGAATACGCAGCGATTGCCCCACCTGCGGTGCCGCAAGGCCAATGCCGGGGGCGGCGTACATGGTGTCGAGCATGTCATCCATCAGCTTGCGTATCGCCGCCGTCACCTCTTTCACAGGTTCCGCGATCTTTTTCAGCACCGGATGCGGCGCGACATATATAGGTAGTACAGCCATCTCAATTATATCCTCTTAAGTCTCCTCTCCCGCAAGGGGAGAGGGGACAATAAGGAATGTAATTTTTATTTAGAAAAAGTCAAGGAAATCAGCCGTTTTCGGCGGTTTTCAAGGGGGTTACGGTGCTGTCACCCTCGTCTTCGCCTGCTTCGTCGGCGGATTGGGGCAGGGCTTTGGAGGTTTTGACGCCCAAGGTTTCGAGGTCTTTGGTGCGCTTCAATATATTGCCGTGGCCGGTGGTGAGGTTCTTGAAGGCCTTTTCATAGGTGTCATGGGCGGAAGATATTTTCTTGCCGAGGTCTTCCATGTCCTTCACGAAGCCCGCGATTTTATCGTACAGCGCGCCGCCCTGCCGCGCGATTTCGAGGGTATTGCGGTTCTGCATCTCGATGCGCCAGACCGAGGCGACGGTGCGAAGCGTGGTGAAAAGGGTGGTGGGGCAGACGATGATGATTTTCCTGTCCCAGGCATAGCTGTGCAATTCGGCATCCTGCTGCACGGCAAGGGCGTATGCGCCTTCAATCGGCACGAACATCAAAACGAAGTCGGGCGTGCCGAGCTTGTCGGTATCTTGGTAACGCCGCTGTTCCAGCCCCGCCACATGCTGGCGCAGGGAGCCGAGATAGTCTTTCAGCGCAAGCGCGGTTGCTGCATCGTCGCTTGCCGCGCAGAAACGTTCATAATGTGTCAGCGAAACCTTGGCATCGACAATGATATGCTTGTTGTCGGGCAGCTTGACGATGACATCGGGTTTTTGCACCCGGCCTTCGGCATCGCGCAGCCCAAGCTCGGTACCCTGTAATATATAGTCAACGCCTTTGCGAAGGCCGGATTCCTCGAGGATTTTCTCGAGCATCACTTCGCCCCAGTTGCCCTGAACCTTCACGTCGCCTTTCAGCGCCTTGGTCAGGTTCTCGGTCTGCTGCGACATTTCTTTATTGACGGTGATGATGTTCTGGATCTCGTTCTTGAGCGAGAACTGTTCCTTCGCCTGCTGGCCGAAGCTGTCATCGACCTTTTTCTGGAACTCCTGCAGCTTGTCCTTCAGCGGGTTCAACAGCGCGCCGAGGCCTTCAGCTGAATCTTTTTTGAACTTCTCGCTCTTGTCGTCGAAAATGCGGTTGGCGAGGTTCTCGAACTGGAGCGCGAATTTCTTCTCCATCTCGCCCATGTCCTGCTTGTGCTGGCGCATCTGCTCGGCGATGCCGCGCTTCTCTGCTTCGAGGCTGGCGCTTTCCTGCATTTCTTCCTGCAGACGCTTTTCAAGCAGGGCGTGCTTTTCCTCAAGTGCCGCGCGTTCCTTTTCGCTGTTGTCGAGATTCGCCTGCAAGCCTGCGGAAGCGCCCTTGGCAGAGAGGCGCATGATGATTGTCGCTATGGCAAATCCGGCCACCAAGCCGATGACACAGGACATAATGTCGAAAGGAAACGTCATATCGGCGCTTTATTAACCAGAAAACGGGGAGAATCGCAAGAAGGGAGTATAGGGCAACGAATTTGAAATACCTAGAGGGACTCGAAGAAAAAAACAGCAAAGCTATGACAAAAGGAACCGAGAAAGCAATAGCGAACAGGTGTTCTATCAATTAAATTAGCTTATCGCGGAGTAAGGGGAAATTATACAACGCTGAACCTGTCCGTTGAGCAATAAAATTTCTCAACCGAACTTTACCAAGGGGAACTGTCATGGCCGCAGAATTCACCAAACACCTCATCATTGACCTGAAAACGGGCTATGCCTACGGCATCAAGCTCGATGGCGAGGGCAATTGCAAAGCGGTGCAGCCCCTCAACACAGCAATCGAATCGCTCGACAGCCGCGTCATCAATAAATTCGGCCCGCTGCTGAACGCAGCCGACCCGTTGAAAGCAAACACCCTGCCCTACGGCCAGACGACCTATTGCGTCGAAATGACCGCCGATGGCAAGTCGGGCCAGCTGTTCACCATGGTGTGGCCGAAAAAAGACGAAGCCGACAAGGGCGTGCTGCCTGTCGTCGCGCGCAAGGAAATTCCCGAGAACCTGATGGAAGCGGGCATTGCAGCTATTCCGAAAGCGTTGAAAGACGCGAAGGGCTCGGGCGTTGACGACGAGGAAACGCTGAAAAAAGCGCTGAAGAACATCGACGACATGATCGGCCTCGACGTTGCTAAGCGCGACATCAAGCAGAACATCGCCGTCGCGCGCTTTAACAAGATGAAGCAGGAACTGGGCCTGTCCACCAAGCCCATCTCCCGCCACATGGTCTTTACCGGCAACCCCGGCACGGG
>JAYUPV010000357.1:0-7357 GCA_043759865.1 Alphaproteobacteria bacterium
ACCAGATGAGGTTGTTCGAAGACATCTTTATCAAACAGGCGATACCCTACAAGGTCATCGGGGGCTTGAGGTTCTTCGAACGTCAGGAAATCCGCGATGCAATGGCCTATTTGCGCGTGATCGTGCAGCCGGATGACGACCTTGCGCTGGAGCGCATTATCAACGTGCCGAAACGCGGCATCGGCGATGCGACGCTGAACACCCTTTCCGCCTATGCCCGCGCTAGAGGCCTGCCGATGATGGCGGCGCTGCGCCTGCTGCTGGAAACCGAAGAATTCAAGCCCAAGGTGCGCGACACGCTGCGCGCGCTGGTGCGCGATTTCGACCGCTGGCGCGAACAGCTGCGCGATGTGTCGCATATCGAACTTGCCCAAGTTGTGCTTGATGAATCGGGTTATACCACTATGTGGCAGGCCGATAAATCGGTGGAAGCCGCAGGCAGGCTCGAAAACCTGAAAGAGCTCGTAACCGCGATGGGCGAGTACGACAATCTCGACATGTTCCTCGAACACGTTTCTCTTGTCATGGAAAACCAGGACAAGGAAGGCACCGAACGCGTTTCCATCATGACCCTGCACGCTGCGAAGGGGCTTGAGTTTGACGCCGTCTTTTTGCCCGGCTGGGAAGAGGGCTTGTTCCCCAGCCAGCGCAGCATGGATGAAAACGGGTTGACGGGTCTCGAAGAAGAGCGCCGTCTTGCCTATGTCGGCATCACGAGAGCGAAAAAGCAGGCGAATATTTTCTTCGCCGCCAACCGCATCACCTACGGTAACTGGCAAAGCTGCCTGCCCTCGCGGTTTATCGAGGAGCTGCCGAAAGACCATGTGGAAGTGCAGGTCGAAACCGGCCTTGGTGTCCAGCAGCGCCAGCAGTCATCATGGGGTGGTGGCGGATACGGCGGTGGCGGTGGTTATGGCGGAGGTCAGGGGTTCCGCCCGCGCCGTGCCGAGCTGACCGACAACAGCATGGCGCGGGTCAGCCCGTCGCTTGAATCCGAAAGCGGCTATTCGGCGGGCGACCGCGTGTTCCACCAGAAATTCGGCGCGGGAACCGTGACCGGCACCGAGGGCGACAAGCTCGACATCAAGTTCGACAAGGCCGGTCAGAAAAAAGTGATGGACAGTTTCGTGACAAAGGCCGATTGATATGCCTAACAGCAACAGGGTTGAAGAATAATGCAGGTCAAGTGCTTCCCCGTCACCACCGAAGAAGAAATGAGGGTGTGCTTCGACATCCGCCGCGAGGCGTTTGTTTCCGAGCAGAACGTACCCGCCGAGCTTGAAAAAGACGGGCAGGACCCGACCGCGCGGCATTTCGGCGTGGTGGTCGATGCCGAAATCATCGGCACCTGCCGCGTGCGGCTTATCGGCTCCGCCGCGAAAATCGAGCGGGTGGCGATATTGAAGGCCTATCGCGGCAAGGGCATTGGCCGCGTGCTGATGAAGTACATCCTGAACGAGTTGCGCAAGAGCAGCGAAATACGGCTTTTCCGCCTCAGCTCGCAGGCCTATGCCGTGCCGTTTTACGAGAAACTGGGCTTCAAGACCCGCGGCTCGGAATATCTCGAAGCGGGCATCCCCCATTACGACATGGTGCTGGAAGTCACCCGCGCTTAAGCCCTGTTGATAAATGCGCCCCAATCTCCTATGATACCAGCGTATTTTTCCGGCAAATTTTCCGGCAAATTTTCAAAGGGTGGAACCATGACCAAGCAGCCGCAAAAAACCGAACAACAGGCAACTGACTCGAACGCGCTGATCGACGCAAAAATCGAGAACCTGAAGCAGTTGCAGCTGCGCGGCGTCAACCCGTTCCCCTACCGCTTCGATGTCACCGCACATGCGGGCGAGTTGCAGAAGAAATATGAAGCGCTGGCTGTTGGCGCCGAAACAGGCGATGTTGTTGCCGTCGCGGGGCGCATCATGTCGCACCGCAATTCGGGCATGTTCATCGACCTTCGCGATTCAACCGGCAAAATCCAGATTTTCAGCCACAAAGAACATGTCGCTCCCGACCTGCTCGAACAAATGGCCTATTATGATATCGGCGACATCATCGGCATCACAGGCGCTGTGCGCCGCACGCCCCGGGGCGAGCTGACCATCAACACGCAAAAGGCCGAGATGCTCGCGAAATCGGTGCGCCCGCTGCCGGAAAAATACCACGGCATCCACGACACCGAAATCAAGTACCGCCAGCGCTATCTCGACCTCATCATGAACGAGGAAAGCCGCGAGACGTTCCGCAAGCGCAGCGCCATCATCGCTTTCATCCGCCAGATTTTGACCAACGAGAAATTCATGGAGGTCGAAACCCCCATGCTGCACTCGATACCGGGCGGCGCGAACGCCAAGCCGTTCACCACCCACCACAACGCGCTCGACATGAAGCTGTACCTCCGCATCGCGCCCGAGCTGCACCTGAAACGCCTGATCGTCGGCGGCTTCGAGCGAGTGTTTGAAATCAACCGCTGCTTCCGCAACGAAGGTATCTCGATCAAGCACAACCCCGAGTTTACCTCCGTTGAAATCTATCAGGCTTATGCCGACTATAACGACATGATGGCGCTGACCGAGCGCATTGTCGAAGGCGCCGCCAAAGCCGTGAACAACGGCGAAACCAAACTGAAATTCGGCGACCACGAAATCGAATTCAAAGCGCCTTGGGCGCGCAAGACAATGGTCGAGCTGGTAAAAGAAAAAACCGGCTTCGATTTCTCGTTGCTGCCCGATGCCATAGCCGCCGCGAAAAAAGCAGCTGAATTCGCCGTGCATATCAAGCCCGGCTCCAACTGGGGCGAAGTGGTCGAGGCGGTGTTCGCCGAAAAGGTCGAGGCAAGCCTGATCCAGCCCGTCCATATCATTGATCTTCCGAAAGACATTTCGCCGCTCGCCAAAGGCCACCGCACCGCCAGCAACCTGACCGAGCGTTTTGAAAGCTATGTCAACGGCTGGGAAGTCGCCAACGCGTTTTCGGAATTGACCGATCCGTTCGACCAGCTGGCACGGTTCAAGGACCAGATGGCCGCGCGCGAAAAGGGCAACGACGAAGCCCAGATGCTCGACGAAGATTTCGTCGAATGCCTCGAATACGGCATGCCCCCCACGGGCGGCCTCGGCATCGGCGTCGACCGTCTCGTGATGCTGCTGACCAATTCGAAAAGCATCCGCGATGTCATCGCCTTCCCGACGCTGCGGCACACTCAAAAAACGTAAATGATGTTACGCGCGTTCCTTTTCGCATGTCTCCTGCTGCTGCCGCAAACCGCGCTGGCCAAGGAAACGCCCGTTGAGGCCATCGCCGAAATTCTGCAGGCCGCCGACAGCTATTCCTATGTGTTGAGCGCGGGTGGCGAGGACGTGAAGGTTAAAACCGTTTCCGGAGATTCATTCAATACCGTGCTGCAGGGCGAAGGCACCGGCCTGCAAAAGGGCAAAGACGGCGTTTACATCGCCTCGCCGCATCTCGCCACGCGCATCGCGCCCTTTGTTTTGCAGCGCGCTTTTGTGCAGGCGAAAAAAACCGATGTGAAGCTGGAAGTAACGGCGAACGGGCAAAGCCATATCCTTTATGCTGCGGGCACAGCCGAGGCGGTTTACGCCCTGCGCCTGCTGGGCCCTGATGGCGCTTTCATCGGCTGGCTTGATGCCCATGCGCCGCTTGATTCCACCCTCGATGCCCTCGGTTCTCTCCCCGCGCGTACCGAAGATGCAAAGCCGCAAACCGAATTGATTGATTCCGCCAAAGCCGCCTACACCGCGCACCGCCCCGCGCTGATGCGCCGTTTCAACAAGTCATATCTTTATTACGGCGCGGCGAAGGACATGGCGTGGTCTTTGCGGCGCACGAAGGACAAACAAACCTTCTACGCCGTCGCATCGGCAGGCGACCTTATGTATATGGCGCAGTTCTGGTTCAGCCTTGCAAAATCAGGCGACGGTAAATGGGTCGGCGGAAAGATCTACGGCGAAGAAATCTTCAAGGGGGAATAGTGCTGGTTTTTCTCGGCCTGAAATTCCGAAGCGCGGGTAAATGAAATTCCTGTTCATGCGCCACGGCGAAACGCTCGCCAACACCAAGGGTCTTTTGTCGGGTGCGGAATGCACGTCGCGGCTGACCCATCTGGGCCGCAAGCAGGTGGAGCTGGCAGCGCATGCGCTGTTCGTCAACGCAATGCCGCCCGATGTGGTGCTGCTCAGCCCCGCCCTTCGCGCGCGGCAGACCGCCGAGATTATCAAAGAGACCCTGCGCCTGCCCGACCATGTGTTCATGGAAGAACCGGGGCTGCTGGAGCGGCATTTCGGCGCATGGGAGGGCGAAGCCTTCGAAGGGTTGAAAGACCGCCTGTCCGCAGGGGAGACAGGCGAGGGGGGCGAAAGCCTTGCCGCCTTCCGCAAGCGCGTGCAAGGCGTGGCCGACCGGCTTGCCGATATGCAGGGGCGCGAGGTGCTGGCCATTTCCCACGGCATGGTCTGGCAGGCGCTGCACGACCTGCACGGCAAGCCCGATGCCCCGTGGATCGGCAACGCCGATGTCTACGGCGTTACCCTCGACCCGCCCCAGATTTCCGCCGAGCAGGTCTATATCTACCGGAAATAAACGTGTCCGAAAGGTCGGAATTAAACGTGGCCTAAAGGCCACAGGCGGTCATCAACAAGCCAGCGGCGATTCGTGATTTGGGGCGGTTTTGCGGGTTTTAAGCCACTGGAATCAACAATATGTAATTTTCACACAATAATTTCTAAGCCCATGAGTTTGCTTGAATTGGTATTTTATTCCGAAAATTAAATCAGGCATTATGTATAATTATGGAGAATATCCCGCCACCCGACCTCCAAAATATGATATGAAGGTGTCCATTCCTGACAACCAAATACATAATCTCTGAAACATGCGATTGGGTATTGGCAAAAAATCAGACCCCTTTAAAATGTGAGGCAATCATGTCCATCGAAAAGAAAACCATCCGCAGCGATATCCCTGGGCATCACACCTTGCTGAATGCCTCGCTGTCCTATGCGGGCTCGACGCAGGAAGAGGGCCGCCGCCTGGTTGTCGGCCGTGACATCACGCTGAACGGCGACATCGCCTCCTGCGACCATCTGGTCGTCGAGGGTACGGTGCATGCCCAGAGCTTCGGCGCGCGCCGCATGGACATCCTTGAAGTCGGCTTTTTCGCCGGCAACGCCGAAGTGCAGGACGCGGTTATCGCGGGCCGCTTTGAAGGCAAAATGAAGGTTTCCGGCCGCCTGACGGTCAAGTCGACCGGCCGCATCTACGGCGAAGTCGAATACGGCACGCTCGAAGTCGAAGGCGGCGCCAAGATCGAAGGCCAGCTGAACGCAGCCGCTGTCGCGGCTATCGAGAGCCTCGCCCCCGGCGTCATCGATCTCAATACCAACGACAACGCTTCCGGCACCGTCGCCGAAGCTTCCGATGAAACAACAGAGGAGCGCCCGAAAGTGTTTCGCCGGGCGATCGGGTTTTAATTGAACAAAACCCCCAAACATATCGGCGCTTCTGATCCAGCGGGTTGGGTGATCGGGCTGGTAGACGAGGCCTTCATGGCCTTTTACTGCCATATGCGCCGCAACGCACGCAGGCTCACGCGCCTCGGCTTTGCGCTTGTGCCACTCATGATGCTGCTGGTGGGTTCGTGCAAGGTGTCGGAAGTGTCCGACACCTTTACAGGCCAGGAAAAGGCCTCGCAGCTTCGCGCCGCGCTGTTCCCCGACCGCGCCGCTTCGCATAACGGCGGCTATATGCCGGCGGGCGGCTATGTCTCCCGCGCGCAAAAGTTCGTGGAAGGCGATCCGAAGGCGCTCACCCGCCTGACCGAGCAGGAAATCGGTTTCATGTACGGCAAGCCCACGATGGAGCGCAAGGATGCCGATGCGCGCGTCTGGCAGTACAAAACGGCGGCCTGTGTGGTTGATTTCTTTTTCTATGACGACAAGGACGGGCGCGACGAAAGCCCCGTTTCTTATGTCGATTTCCGCCTGAAGCAGGATCTCGACGGTGCCACCGCGCCGCGCACCGAGCCGGTTTCCGAACGCGGCCAGGGCAAGTGCCTGAAGCGCATCGTCAGCGGCTCTTTCGCCAGCACACGCGGTTAAGCGGTCTTTTCTTTAAATCCACATTGTTCGTAAACCGCGCAGGAAGCGCAGTCGGGTTTTCGTGCCTTGCACACATAGCGCCCGTGCAGGATAAGCCATGTATGCGCATGGCGCAGGTATTTTTCGGGCACGACCTTCAGCAGTTTTTGTTCCACCTGTTCGGGCGTTTTGCCGGGGGCAAGGCCGGTGCGGTTGCCGAGGCGGAACAGGTGCGTGTCGACCGCGATGGTCGGCTCGCCAAAGGCGATGTTCAGCACAACATTGGCGGTCTTGCGCCCCACGCCCGGCAATTTTACCAGTTCTTCTCGCGTGCGCGGCACTTTGCCGCCGTGTTCCCCGACCAGTATTTTTGAAAGCCCGATAACGTTTTTCGCCTTGCCCTTGTAGAGCCCGATGGTCTTGATATACGAGACCAGCTTTTCCTCGCCAAGGTCGAGCATGGCCTGCGGTGTTTTGGCGATTTTGAACAACGCGCGCGTCGCTTTGTTCACGCCCGTATCCGTCGCTTGTGCCGACAGCACCACCGCCACCAGCAGGGTATAGTCGTTGACGTATTCAAGCTCCCCCTTCGGCTCGGGGTTCTGCTTTTGCAGGTTCGCAAAAAACTGCTCGACCTTTTCCGGCTTCATGGTTATTTGCGCGGCTTGCTTTTTTTCGGCTGTTTTTTCTTGGCTGGTTCCGCTTTCACGGGCTCCGGCGCTGCCGGTTTTTCGATGATGCCGGGCTTCCAGTCTTTCACGCGCTTGTCTTGCGCCGCGATTTCTTCTTTTGTCAGTCGCTTCACAACGTCGTCGCGCGAGGTGATGTGCCAAGGCTCGCTTTTTTCATTGAGGCCGAGACTATACCAGAAATAGGCTTCGGCGGGGTTGTCCTTCTTGAAAAAATTGCCGTAGATGGCTTGTGCTTTCGCATGGCCTTGTCCCGCCGCCAGCCTGATCCAGTCGACCGCTTCGCCCTCGTCGCCCACGATCCAGAGCAGCCCCATGCGGTATTGCGCCTCGGCATTGCCTTCATCGGCGGCCTTGCGTACCCAGGCCTTGCCTTTTTTGATGTTGCACAGCGAAAGGAAGCCGAAGGAATTGAGCGACGACCAGTTTTCCACCTCCAGCATGTTCAGCTGCATGCGGTAGCTATGCGCGCAGACCAGCAGCATGTTGCCAAGGCGCATCTGCGCCTCAACATCGCCCTTTTTTGCCTCGGGCAGCGTTATTTCGTACTGGTGGTCGGGGAAATAGGACCAG
>JAYUPV010000358.1:0-4174 GCA_043759865.1 Alphaproteobacteria bacterium
CAGCAGGTGCTTCGCTCATGATGACGACAGGCTCGGCCACCGGTGCGGGTATATGCGACTGCATGCATCGCGGGATATAGGCCATTTTCGAGGTGTCTCGTTCGTACATCTGGCAGTTCTCCCTGTCCTGGTGCCCGCGGTTGGCGGCATAGGTGGAGCTGTTGTCCGCGAGAGGGTGCGGGCTTCCACCCATATAGTTCTCGCTGGTTTCGGGGTATGCGCAGGCGCCGAGGCTGAGGCAGGCTGCGACGAGAAGGATTTTTTTGCTAGGCATGGTTTTAACTCCGTGGCCGGTTACGGCCGGTTGACTTGTTGCAGCGAGTGTAACGTCTACAAAGACGGCGGGGCCTTGCCGCGCACGAGGTGCATGACGGTAGTGATGAGGAAAAGGATGATGAAGACGCCAAACAGCATGCGCGCGAATTCAACGGAGAGAGCCGCGAGGCCGCCGAAGCCGAGGACGGCCGCGACCAGCGCGAGAATCAAAAACGATATTGCCCACTGGAGCATGGAAATTTCCTTTCAAAGTAGCAACGTATTTTATGAGGGACCCGGACTAACCCCCGGCCGTGAAGCCGGGGGTTATCGGGATAGTAATTTAGTTAGCGACGGATTTCTTGAAGCTCTTGAAGTTTGCGGTCTGGTTGGGGGTCAGCTTGAAATCAAGATCGTCGCCGTCCTTCACCATTTCGAGGTCGTTGTAGTCAACAGCCGCGAGGTCGCCGCCGAGGCCGAGCGTCTTGTTGAAGCCGACGATAATCTGCGTCACTTCCACGCCGCGGAAATAAACGTTCTCGACGCTCGCCATTTTCTTGCCTTCAAAATCGGTCACGTCGCCGGCAAGCAGTTCGTTGGTGCTGATGCTGCCGGTGGGGATGACTTTCGCCTTCGCCCAGTCTTTCTGGTCGTAGGAGAAGTCGGCGGCATGGTCGACCATGTCCTGCGAGAGCATCATGACGACCTTGCCGTCGGTCTTCTGCGCGAGGACCTTGTCGTAGCTGAAGGCCGCCACCTTGTCACCGATGCCGAGAACGCCGTGGTCGGACACGACGACGAGGCTCGCCCTGCCTTCTTTGTCGATGATGATGTCCTTCACTGTCGCGATTTTCTCGCCCTTGGTGTTGACGATGGTCTCGCCGATAAGCCCGTGGGCGGTCATGTTGCGGTGGATAAGGACGGGTTCAAACGTCTTGCCGTCCTTGCCGAGGATGAAGGCGCGGATATCGTCAGCTGATTCGCGCATGCTGTTGCCGGCGCGGTCGAGGCCGTTCTTGACATCATTGATGGCGGTGCCGTCTTTGGCTGTCACGGTAGCGTTGCCGGATGCGGAGGTTTCGGCCGCAAATGCGGAGAACGAAATCATCAGTGCCAGGGCGGAAACGGCGGAAATTGCTTTGTAGTTCATTTTATTTTCTCACTTTAAGGGTATGCGCCACTCGAGGCGGCGTAGTCCAACTATGACACCGATTCTGATAAGGGGGCGATGCAGGACGGAGGCAGGGGCATAAGGATGGCGTAAGTTTGTTCCCCGCCTTATGTCTTCCTTATGCTCCGGCGCAGATACACTGCAACGCCCTTATTCCCGACCTGCCTATACTATTGATACGCACCCCTTTGGACTGCGGAAGACAGACATAACCACCTGAAAGGTTAAAAACCCATGCTTTATAGAACAAAATGCCTGCTGGTATCGACCGCGCTGCTGGCGCTCATGCTGCACACGGCCCCATCCTTCGGCGGCACGGTCGTGCAGGAAACAGTCACCGAAACGCCCAACGGCACGATAGTCGAAAAAACCGTCACCACCGGCGTCCCCGCCACCGTCCCGACTCAGACAACCTGGAAGTCGGAAGAACGCAGCACTGCCGCCACCGGCGCGCGCGTGGTGAACTTTATGGATTTCGATCTGAACCGCGACAAAATCCTGTCCATCAACGAAATCGGCAAGATGCTTTTTCAGCTCTATGACACAGACGGCAACGAGGTCATCGACAATGTCGAATATGACCGCCGCGCTGTTGTCACTGTCATGCCCATGGAAAAGAACACTGTCGTCTCCTACGACTTCGACGGCGACGGCATCGCTGACAAGACCCGATACACTTACGAAACCTTCACAAGGGACACGCTGCTGACGAAATTCGACAGGAACAAGGACGGGCTCTCCCCGCACGAGTTCATGGACATGCCGTTCCTGACGGCGGATGCCAACCACGACAAGGGCATCGTGCTGACGGAATGGCAGGGTTCCTACATCCCGAACCTCGACAAACAAAACAGGGCCAAGGGCAGCGTCAACAAGTAACAAACAACAAACAACAAACAAGGAATGAAATAATGAAAAATACATCTGCAATTTTTAGGTCGCTTGCCGTCTGCGCCTGCGTTCTGTCGCTTTCTTCCTGCTCCGGTATGAGCACAACCCAGCAACGCACGCTTTCCGGCGCCGGTATCGGCGCGGGCGTCGGCGCTGTCGGCACTGTCATGACGGGCGGCTGCGTCACTTGCGGTGCTGCCGTGGGCGGCGCTGTCGGTGCGGCCGGTGGTTATATCTACGACCGCAGCCGCAAGAACAACGAATAAGGGATTATCCATGCCGAACAACCAGGTCATGATGGGCATCGTGGCGGCGCTGCTGCTCGTGGTCGTCATCTTGCTCGTGCAGAACAACCGGCGCCCGCCCTCCATCGGCGAAAGCCTCCATGAAGTCGTGCAGGAAATTAAGAAGAAATAGGATTGGACACCATGAAGATCAAGAACATCATGAGCAAGGACGTCGAAAGCGTCTCTCCCGATACGCCTCTGCACGAGGTCGCACACAAGATGCGCGCCCGCGACTGCGGCTGCGTGATCGTTTCGAAGGACGACAAGCTCTTTGGCATCATCACCGACCGCGACATCGCCATCCGCTGCGTTGCAGAAGAGCGAGACCCCAAGGGCACCAAGGCAGAGCAGGTCATGAGCGTCGAGCTGCTGTACTGCCATGAATCGGACGAAGCCACCGATGTCGCGCAGAAAATGTCGCAGAACAAGGTGCGCCGCCTCGTCGTCCTCGACGACGAAAAGCGCATGGTTGGCATCGTTTCTCTCGGCGACCTCGCCATGGCGAGCGACGACCACAACATCTGCGGCACGGCGCTCAGCATCATCTGCCATCCTGCGCTCGTGACGGTTTCCGTTGCGGCGATTGAAGAGAAAAAGCCGCCTAACTGATTTTCAGGCAGCAGGAAGCGTGACTTGCAGGCTACTGTGAATCGCGGTACTGCCGCAGCGGCGGTGTCATGAATTCCATGCGATACCCGATGCCGGGCTCCGTGGTGATGAACAGCGGTGTGCCGGTGGTGACTTCGATTTTTTCGCGTATCTGGCCGATGAAGACGCGCAGGTACTGCGTGTCGGCGCCATGCGCGCTGCCCCAGACTTCTTTCAGGAGCTCTTTGTGAGTCAGCATCTTGCCGCAATGAACCATGAAATGCCGCAACAGGTCGTATTCCTTGGGCGTGAAGGGTACAAGTTTGTCACCCATGTAAACTTGATGCCGGACAAGATCCATGCGCAGGGGGCCGTTCGTCAGTTCCGGCTCGCCGATCTCGCGCACCGCCGACTGGCGCAGGTTGGCGTTGATGCGCGCCTCGAGCACGCCCATGTTGAAAGGTTTGGTGACATAGTCGTCGGCGCCGAGGTTCAGCGCCGTCACGGTGTCGAGATTGGTTGAGCGCGCGGTGAGGACGATGATCGGCACCGAAGACCAGCTGCGGAGCGCGGTGATGACGTCGTTGCCGTTCATGTCCGGCAGGTTGAGGTCGAGCAGCACGAGATCCGGCTTCAGCGCTATGCTCAGGCGCGTCGCCTCCTTGCCCGTCAGGCATTCTTCAATGCTGAACGCTGTCGTATCGAGAACAATCTCCAGCATCTTGCGGGTCTGTTTCTCGGCGTCGACCACGAGGATCGTATTTTTCTTTTTTGACAGGGGGTATTCCGTTTCTGCGTGCGCGGGCGGGTCGAAAAAAAATAATTTAAAATCAAGGGTTTAATGTATAGCATTGAACGACGGCATTAGATAGCGGTTTCATTCCCGCACCGGATTGCCAAGCATAAACAACAGATAAATGACCAACAGACGACTGCACATTTGCCGTTGGTGCCCAAAAAGACGAAAGCCCGCGCGCCGTTT
>JAYUPV010000359.1:0-4374 GCA_043759865.1 Alphaproteobacteria bacterium
GCGGCGAGGTAATTGAACTTGTGCTCGAGGTTCAGCTTCACCGCCTCGGCAATCGGCGCCAGCACCTTGTTCTGGTACTGCCACACATGGGTCATTTCGTGGATGAACAGGCTCTGCGTCATGACAGAGTGTTGCGAATAATCGTCCTGATAGCAGCCATACATGAACAGGTTGCCGTTCGGCGCCATGGCCGTGCCCGCCGGATGAAAGCCGACGAATTTCTGGTCGGAGATGTACACAGCGGCGTAATCGACCGAATCGCCGAATACGGTCTTCGCCAGCGCGATCTCGCCTTTGGTCAAAGGGCGTGAAACCATCGTTGAATACTTCTGTAAATTATGTATAAAGATTACTGTTCCTTTGTGCAGAACGACCCGACTATAATCAAGCGAATTTTACAGGAACTCTGGCAAAATGCCCCTCGGTAGCTTCAAATTCCGCCGTATTCCCACGATTGCCACCTTCTGCATGGTGACGGTCATGCTGGGTCTGGGTTTCTGGCAGGTCGAGCGGCTCGCGTGGAAAACGGCGCTGCTCGCCCGCATCGAAAGCCAGATGGCCGCCACGCCCGTGCCCCTGCCTGAAAAGCTCGATACCCCGCATGATTGGGAATTCCGCCCCGTTTCGATGGCGGGGCAGTACCTGTATGACCGCGAATTCCTCGTCGGCCCCCGCACGCTCGACAGCCGCGTCGGCTTTCACATGATCGTGCCCTTCCGCCGCATCTCTGGCGGGGTGGTGCTGGTCAATCGCGGCTGGATAAATAATGATTTGAAGAAAAAAGCCGACCGCCCCGCAGGTATTGTCGAGGTCAAGGGGCTGGTGCAGCTGCCCCATAAAAACTATTTCACGCCCGACAACGTGCCGGCAAGCCACCAATGGTACTGGATAGACACGGCGGCGATGGCGGCGGATGCCAAGCTTGAAAACGTATCGCCCGAGGTTGTGGCGACCGTCAAATCCGAAGCTGGCGTTTATCCGGCGGGTGGCGCGCTGCTGCTCGATATCCCGAACGACCACAAGCAATACGCGATTTTCTGGTTCGGCATGGCTTTCGTCATGCTTGCGGTCTATATCCTGTCAGGGCTGCAACCGGCTGTGAAAATGGAGGAAAAAAATGCAGGCATATAAAGATCTCGAAGACCGTTTCACCAAGGTCGTGGCCCTGCGCCAGATCGACGCTGTGCTGGACTGGGACAAATCGGTGCTGATGCCCGAAAAAGGCGTCAACCAGCGCGCACGACAGGTGGAAGTGCTGAACGTGCTGATCCACGAAATGCAGACCGACCCGCAAGTCGGCGAATGGCTCGCCAAGATCGACAAAAAAAGCTTAAGCGAATGGCAGCAGGCCAATGTCGATATTATTGCGTGGATCTACAGCCACGCGACCGCGCTGCCCGCCAGCCTCGTCGCCAAAAAGATGAACCAGGAAACCAAGACCGAGGTCATCTGGCGCAAGGCGCGCGCGGAAAACAATTTCAGGATGGTGCAGGACGACCTCGCCCGCCTGCTCGACATCGTGCGCGAACAGGCCGATGTGAAATCGAAAAAACTCGGCAAGCCGATGTATGACGTGCTGATGGACGGCTACGCGCCGCATATGTCATCGGCCGCAGTCGATGTGATTTTTGACGACATCGCGGCCTTCATCCCCAAATTCCTCGACGACGTGCTGGCGCACCAGAAAACGCCGCTGCCGCTGAAAGGCCCGTTTCCGCAGGCGATACAGGAAAAACTCGGCCGCCAGCTGTGCGAAGCGCTGGGCTTTGACTTTTCATGGGGCAGGCTCGATACCTCGACCCATCCGTTCTCGACAGGCGTGGGCGACGATGTGCGTATTACTACGCGCTACAACGAAAACGATTTCGTCAACGCGCTGCAGGCCGTGGCGCATGAAGCGGGGCATGGTTTCTACGATCGCTACACGCCGAAAGAATGGCACCACCAGCCCGTCGGCCTCAGCAACAACATGGGCATGGCGATACATGAATCGCAATCATTGTCGCTTGATATGCAGCTCGCCCGTTCGCGCGAATACTGGCAGTGGTTCACGCCCATCATCCAGAAAGCCTTTGGCGGCTCCGGCCCCGAATGGTCGGCGGAAAACGTGTACCGCCACGCGACGCTGGTCGAGCGCGGGTTCATTCGCGTCGAAGCCGACGAAGTAACCTATCCCGCCCATGTCATCATGCGCTATCGCCTTGAAAAACGTATGGTCGAAGGCAAGCTGGAAGTCAAAGACCTGCCCGACGCATGGAATGCCGAAGCCAAGGCGCTGCTCGGTGCCGAGCCGCCCGATGACCGCCGTGGCTGCCTGCAGGATATCCATTGGTATTTCGGCGCGTTCGGCTATTTCCCCGCCTACGCGCTCGGCGCGTTTACCGCCGCGCAATTCGTGGACAAAATGAAACAGGACGTGCCGGACTTGATGAAGCGCGCATCGACGGGAGACTTCAGCCCCTTCACCGGCTGGCTGCGCGAAAACGTGCAGTCGAAAGCCTGCCTCTACAAGCCGCAGGAACTGGTGGAGCGCGCCACGGGCCAGAAAATGAACACGCATTTCTTCAAGAAGCACGTCACCGAACGCTATCTTGAAAAATCCTATGAGGGTCAATGCTCAGCTACGTCAGCACCAGAGGCCAAGCGCCGCGCCTAGGCTTTGCCGATACCACGCTCGCGGGGCTCGCCAATGACGGCGGGCTCTACGTGCCTGATGCCTGCCCGATTTTGTCCGAGGCCGAAATCGGCAACATGAACAGCCAGAAATATCTCGAGATCGCGTGGCGCGTGATGCTGCCTTTCGTGTCCGAGGATATTCCGTCCGAAACCCTTATTCAGCTTTTGCGCGCGTCCTATAAAAACTTCGCGCACAAGGAAATCGCGCCGCTGCACAAGCTGGAAGAAAATTTCTATGTGCAGGAACTGTTTCACGGCCCGACGCTCGCGTTCAAAGATGTTGCGCTGCAGTTTCTCGGGCAGGTGTTCGACCACCTGCTCAGAAAACGCGAAGCGCGCGTGACGATTGTCGGCGCGACCTCGGGCGACACCGGTTCCGCCGCCATCGAGGCGTTTCGCGGCAAGGACAATGTCGATATTTTTATCCTGCACCCGAAAGGCCGCGTGTCGGACGTGCAGCGGCGGCAGATGACGACGGTGCTCGACAGCAACGTGTTCAACATCGCTATCGAAGGCAGCTTCGACGATTGCCAGGACCTCGTGAAAGCGATGTTCAACGATGCGAAATTCCGGCAGGAAATGCACCTGTCGGCGGTCAACTCCATCAATTTCGCGCGCATTCTCGCGCAGGTCGTTTATTATTTTTACGGCGCGGCGCGGCTGTTCCATGAAAAAGGCCGCCCTGTGGCTTTTTCCGTTCCTACCGGAAATTTCGGCAACGTCTATGCGGGCTATGTCGCGCAGTCGATGGGCTTGCCCGTAGAAAAACTGCTGGTCGCCACCAACCGTAACGATATTCTCTACCGCTTCATGGCGACGGGGCGCATGCAGGCGGCAGGCGTGGAGCCGAGTTTGAGCCCCAGCATGGACATCCAGATTTCCAGCAATTTCGAACGCCTGCTGTTCGACGTTTTTGCGCGGCAAGGCGAAGCGGTCGACCAGACCATGCGCCATTTCCGCAAGCCTGCGCCCTTCCACCTCGAACAGGAAGCGATGGACAAAGTCCGCAAGCTGTTCGGCGCGGGCCGTGTGGACGACGCGCAGACGCTCGCCGTTATCCGGCAGGTCTACGAGAAATATAACTATATCCTTGACCCGCACAGCGCGGTCGGCGTGGGCGTTGCGCTGCAATACCGCGATGCTTACAAGGACAGCGTGATTGTGTCGCTCGCGACTGCGCATCCTGCCAAGTTTCCGGCGGCGGTGAAACAGGCAATCGGTATCACGCCCGAGCTGCCGCCGCATCTGGCCGACCTGCACGCGCGGGAAGAAAAATTCACGATACTGCCGAAGGATCTCGCCAAGGTGCAGGATTTTGTGCGGCAAGGGGTAAAGAAATAATGTCTGTTTACGACCTGTGCCGCCCGCTGTTGATGAGCCTCGACCCGGAGCAGGCGCATCGTTTGACCATCGCGCTTTTGAAAATGGGTCTCGGGCCGCATCAGGTGGGCGACCACCCCGCGCTGTTCGTGAACCTGTGGGGAAGGGAGTTCCGCAACCCGCTCGGCATGGCGGCGGGGTTCGATAAAGATGCCGAAGTGATTGCGCCGCTGTTCAACATGGGCTTCGGCTTTGTCGAGGCGGGCACCGTGACGCCGCACGGCCAGACCGGCAACCCCAAGCCTCGCATTTTCCGCGACGCCGCGAACAAATCGGTCGTCAACCGCATGGGATTTCCGGGCAAAGGCACCGGGCCTT
>JAYUPV010000360.1:0-5451 GCA_043759865.1 Alphaproteobacteria bacterium
CTCGAAATCAACCTCGGCTATATCCAGCAGGAAGAGCCGCAGCAAAACACTCTCGCAAAAGCTGTCTAATATGGTAAAGCCCGTTTTCGCCGATATCGAAAAACTCAGCTTCGAGGAAGCTCTCGGCGAGCTCGAGAAAATCGTGCGCGGGCTCGAAGGCGGCGCTTCCGACCTTAAATCCTCCATCGACAGCTACGAGCGCGGCATGGCGCTGAAAGCCTATTGCGATGCGCGGCTGAAAGAGGCGCAAGGCCGTATCGAGAAAATCACCATCACCGATGGCAAGGTCACGACCGAACCCGCCCGGCTTTCTGAATAATACTCCTATCCCCTCCGGTCGAAAATTCTGCCTTTTTCCCGCGACTTAAGGTATAACAGTCAACAGAAAAAAACCTTCATTCAAGGGTAGCGAGACCATGGCACCATCACCACGCGAGGCGACACCGAAACTTTCCCAGGCGATGGAAGACTGCCGCGAAGCGGTCAACAAGACCATGGCAAGCCTGCTGCCCGCGACCGACCTTGTCGAAGCAAAACTTTTCGATGCCATGCGCTATTCGGTACTCTCGGGCGGCAAGCGCCTGCGTCCCTTCATGGTTCTCGAAGGCGCGCGTGTTTTCGGCGTCGATGCCGGTCGTGCACGGCGTGTGGCGGCGGCTGCCGAATTCGTCCACTGCTATTCCCTTGTCCACGACGACCTTCCTGCGATGGATAACTCCGATCTTCGCCGTGGTAAGCCCTCGCTGCACAAACAGTTCGACGACGCGACCGCAATTCTGGCCGGTGACGCGCTCCTGACCCTCGCCTTTGAAATTCTCGCAGATCCCGAAACGCATGAAGACCCCCGCGTTCGTATCGAACTCGTTGCGCTGCTCGCAGGCTCCATCGGCATGCACGGCATGGTCGGCGGCCAGATGCTCGACCTTATCGGCGAAAAACAGGAATTCGATGTCGGCACCATCAGCCGCATGCAGCGCATGAAAACCGGCAAGCTCATCGCGTTTTGCTGCGAAGCAGGCGCGATTTTGGGCAAGGCGAACCCCGCGCACCGTCAATCTTTGCGCAACTACGCACACGATCTCGGCCTCGCGTTTCAGGTCACAGACGACCTGCTGGATGCCGAAGGCAACGTGCATGAGCTTGGCAAGCCCGTGAATCAGGACGGCAAAAAAGCCACCTTCGTTTCCGCCATGGGCCGTGAACAGGCGCGCACACGGGCGCAGATGCTGGTCGACCAGTCTATCTCGCACCTGCGCGTTTTCGACCAGGGACGCGTGGATCTGCTGAAAGACCTCGCGCGCTACGTTCTCGAACGCCGGGTTTAATAGATTATCCTCTCCACCCAAACTGTCATCCCTGTGCCGGCAGGGATCTCCGCAATGCTGAAACCTTGCCGCAGAGCGGCAGTTGAAACCTTGCCGCAGATTTATCGTGCGGGGATTCCAGCATGCGCTGGAATGACGGTCTAAGGGGCGATGCCGACCGAATCCGTTTATTTCCGCTCAGTTGCCGTTTGCACAACAAAGCCACAAAAACCCCGCCGGAATGGCATTTTTGTGCCTCGTTTCCAATGGTATAATTGGTTAATGGTTATTTTTGAGCGCTTGTAAAACCGTCTGTCAATTTTCCTGAAACTGTGTATAACTTTTTTGGCAAAGGACAAGAAAATGAGTGACAAGCCCCTCCTTGACCGGGTTACTTTTCCAGCCGATTTACGCAAGCTGGATAAAAAAGACCTGCGCCAGTTTGCCGACGAATTGCGTCAGGAAATGATCGATGCCGTGTCTATCACCGGCGGGCATCTGGGCGCGGGGCTGGGCGTGGTCGAGCTCACCGCCGCCATCCATTACGTTTTCAACACGCCCGACGACCGGTTGATCTGGGATGTCGGGCATCAGGCCTATCCGCATAAAATCATCACCGGACGCCGCGACAAAATCCGCACCTTGCGTCAGGGCGGCGGGCTTTCCGGTTTCACCAAGCGTTCCGAGAGTGAATACGACCCTTTCGGCGCGGCGCACAGCTCAACCTCTATTTCCGCAGGTCTCGGTATGGCGGTCGCGCGCGACTTTGACAAGCGCGACAACAAAATCATCGCTGTTATCGGCGATGGCGCAATGAGCGCGGGCATGGCGTACGAAGCCATGAACAACGCAGGCGCAATGAACAGCCGCTTGATTGTGATTTTGAACGATAACGATATGTCCATCGCCCCGCCCGTGGGCGCGCTCAGCGCATATCTGTCGCGCCTGATATCGTCAAAGCCCTTCCTCAGCATCCGCGAAATCGGCAAGAAATTTTCCGAGAAGCTGCCAGCCCCCTTGCAAAAAGCCGCACAGCGCGCCGAAGAATATGCGCGCGGCATGGTCACCGGCGGCACGCTGTTTGAAGAACTCGGTTTTTATTACGTCGGCCCGATTGACGGTCACAACCTCGATCACCTGTTGCCCGTGCTTGAAAACGTGCGCGACACAATCCATGACGGGCCGATACTGGTTCACGTCGTCACCAAAAAAGGCAAAGGCTACCCGCCCGCCGAAACCGCCGCCGACAAAATGCACGGCGTGGCGAAGTTCGATGTGCTGACCGGCGCGCAGGCAAAAGTGAAATCGAATATCCCCACTTTCACGCGCGTTTTCGCCGATGCGCTGGTGGCAGAGGCGCAAGCCGATAGCAAAATCGTCGCCGTCACCGCAGCCATGCCCTCCGGCACGGGGCTTGATGTTTTCGGCAAAGCTTTCCCCGAGCGCACGTTTGATGTTGGCATTGCCGAACAGCATGCGGTCACTTTCGCGGCGGGTCTTGCGACCGAAGGGTACAAACCTTTTGTCACTATTTATTCCACCTTCCTGCAACGCGCCTACGACCAGGTTGTACACGATGTTGCCATCCAAAATCTTCCCGTCCGCTTTGCCATGGACAGGGCAGGTCTTGTCGGTGCCGATGGTGCGACGCATGCGGGCGCTTTCGATATCGCCTATCTCGGCTGTCTGCCGAATATGGTGCTGATGGCAGCGGCAGACGAAATTGAATTGCAAGACATGACCGCCACCGCCGCCGCCTATAACGAAGGCCCGATTGCATTCCGCTATCCGCGCGGCGAAGGCATGGGGCTTGAACTGCAACAGCGTGGCAAGGTTCTCCAAATCGGCAAAGGCCGCATTGTGCGCGAAGGCACGGCGATTGCGATTTTGAGCTACGGCACGCGCCTTGGTGAATCTCTCAAGGCCGCTGACCTGCTCGCCGCCATGGGTTTATCGGCAACCGTTGCCGATGCGCGCTTTGCAAAACCGCTTGATGAAGACCTGGTGCTGCGTCTCGCCAAAAACCACGAAGTCGTGCTGACGGTGGAAGAGGGATCGGCCGGCGGCTTCGGCGGCTTCGTGCTGCAGTTCCTCGCCCGTTCCGGCGCGCTGGACGCAGGTCTTAAAATCCGTACCCTGACCCTGCCCGATGTTTTTCAGGATCACGACGCGCCGCAAAAACAATACGACCAGGCAGGGCTCAACGCCCAGCACATCGTGGCGCAGGCTCTCGCCGCGCTTGGTGTCGAAACAGCCGCCCTGCTCGGCAAAAAGGCCTGATTCTCTTATTTCTGATTCTCACCCTTGCAAGTTTTTCGCGGGACTTGTAATCTTTTCATAATCAACATTTGTGAAAAGAGACGATGGCCGACGAATCATCGCCCAAAAAAAGCTGGCTGAAAAAAGCCGGCGACCGCGTGAAGGCATTTTACAATGCCGTCGACGACCGCCTCGTGCAGTTGCGTCGCGGCAGGCATGACAAAAAACGCGCCGAGATTGTCGAGCGCGTTACTGCATTGCCGGGCGGCGCGGCGCTTCTGGCGATGGCAAAAGAACACGGCGTAAAAATTTACGTGGTCGCGCCCCGCAAAATCGACAAATCAAAAGGGCGGTTTTCGCGCGGCGGCGGCAAAAAAATTATCCGCGTGTCGAACAACGGCGATGCCGCACTGATGGCAACCACGCTGTGGCACGAACTTCGCCATGTGGAACAGCATGTGGCGCGCGGCGATATGGCAGGCGGCACCACGCGTCTTCTCGACACCCGCGCCCAGCACACGCTTTCCCTCATGCACGAAGCCGATGCGTTTACAATGCAGGCGTTGATGGCAGTGCGACAGAAAAAAGACGGCAACGCCGAATATCTCGACAAGTTTTTAAATCGCGGCAGTGCCGCCTCTCTCGTCACGGCGGACTTTTTGAAAAAAACGCCCTATGAAAGTTTTGCCGACGAGACGCAATTCACCCGCGCTCTGTTCACCGAAATCATGCTGCGTGCGCTGCCCGGCTATAATTCAAAATATTTCGAGGGCTATCACGGCAGCTTTGAAAAAGCGGAAAATCTTGAATCCTACTGCAAGTTGCTCGGTCGCCTGAAAACGCCGCCCGATTTCGACGGCACCGAAAAATTTTCAGAAGTCTACAGCCTGAAATACATGGGTGCGACTTCTGCCCGCGCCATCGCTTCGTCATTTCTGCACGCCCAGCCGCAGGAGGTTTATGAAACGCTGAAGCTCATCGAAACCACGGCAGAAAAAGCGCAACAGCTGACAGAAACGGAATTTCAAAAAGCGCGGGCGGAAATCCTGAAACGTACCAAGTCACTGTCAAAAGCCTTCAACACGGCAAGCCTGAAATATCCCGAAGAGCCGCGCACACTGCTGCGCGAAGCCGCGAATGCCAACCGCCCGACTCTGCGCGACCGCAACAAATCGATTCGTGCGGGTTAATAAGGCCCGGTTTTTTTGAACTTGAAACCCTTTTCCGGCATTTTCGGGATCTCGGGCTTTTTCTTCGGCGCTTTGGGGTCGAAAGGTTCCATCAGGAATCCGGTCACCGGCATCCCGTCTTTTATCCAGATCGAAAACCAGTGCTTCACCGGCACGGAAATAAAAACCGTTTGTTTCGGCGGCACGGGCAGAAAACGGCAGGTTGCGCCGACGGGCTCGCCGCCGTCGCAGCGTGTGCCGCCGCGCGTCAGCGTCACCATGCGGTCCTTTTCGCGCAGCTGCGGCGTGCGCGGGTCGATGAGGATGGTCGTCGACGGCAGTATCGATGAAACATAGGCAACGCTAGTTTCGTTCACCTTGACATCGGCCAGCACCAGCGGCTCGGCGCAGCCGTTGAAAATAACAATTCCCTCGCGCGGCTGTTCATCGAATCTTTCCTTCAGTTCGCCGCCATACCTGTCGCCCTCGACTTCAAGGCAGAGAAGGGGGTTCGACAGTTTTGAAACCAGCGGCGGCGGCAGCACGGCAGGCGGAATATAAGCGGGCGGCGGCGGTATGGGCGCTTCGGGTCTTTCCCTCCCCGGTTTTTCCACAGCCACCTGCTCTGAATCGTCCGGCATCTCGACAAAAAAGAATACCGCCGACAGGCATAACAGCAGGGCGGCGATAATAATCGGGAGGGAATTTTTCATGATAAG
>JAYUPV010000361.1:0-3774 GCA_043759865.1 Alphaproteobacteria bacterium
GGTCAGGCGCAGATGGGTGATGGAGAATTCGGCCAGCAGTTCTTCCAGCATGTGTTCGCGGCGGTGATAGTCGTCTTCCACGACCTGCAGGATAGAGCGGATATTGTCCTCGACACTCATGCCACGGAAAATGGATGACTCCTGCGGCAGATACCCGATACCAAGGCGCGCGCGGCGGTACATGGGCAAGTTGGTAATGTCTTTGCCATCGAGCTTTATCGAGCCGCTATCGGCATCAATCAACCCCGTGACGATATAAAAACAGGTGGTCTTGCCGGCACCGTTCGGCCCCAGCAGTCCCACGGCCTCGCCGCGCTTGACGGTCAGCGACACGTCGCGCAGCACGGGGCGGCGCTTGTAGCGTTTCATCAGGTGGTCGACGACCAACCCCTGCGCCGAGGCGACGAGCTTTGGCTCGGAGCTTTTCGCGTCGACATTGGTCTTGCTGTCGGTTTGCTTTTTGTCGCTCATTGAGGTTTCTTTTTCGGGAAGAACATGCCTTTGACGCGACCCTCGGTCGCGGCATTCCCCTCTGCAAATAATTGGCTTATTCCGGTTTTCAAGTCAACCACGGCGCGTGTGCCCTCCAGCCAGTTAGGGCCCTGCAAAATGCGGATACGCCCGGTCAGAACGGCCTTGCCGGAGGTAACGTCATAAACCCCTTTCGAGCCAGTCACGGTTTCCTTGGGTGTTTTGATGCTCACATTGCCGTCGGCGGTGATTTTTTGTAAGGTCAGCTTGTTGTCAGTGGCTTTTTGGAAAAAGGCCGTCATGCTGTCGGCCTTTAGCGTATCGCTGCCGCGCACGGCCACGGCATCGCCGATGGCGGTCAGGCGGTTTTCGCGGCCGAAGAATTCTATTTTCTCTTTGGCGGTGAGTTTCTCGCCGGGGGTCTCAATACGCAGGTTCCTGCCGGTCAGCACGGCGGAATTATCAGGCACGCTGTAATCGGCATTGTCGCCATAGACGGTATAGGGCGGCGACAGGATGATCACATTGCCGCTCGCCACCAGACGCGAAATATCGGTCGAGCTTTTATCCTCGGTGTAATGCGCGGTCAGGGTGCTGCTCGAAATCTGGAAGTTGCCCTGCTTCGCAATAGCATCTTCGCGTGCGGTGTAGGTCTTGTCTTTCCTGTTCCATTCCAGCGAATGCTTCGCCGAAATTTCAACCGGCGCGTTTGAATCGGCAACGGGCGCGGTCGCAGCAAGGGAGGGTGATGTGAACAGCAATGCCACAATGAAAGACAGATGCTTCATCCCGGCACCTTTTTCGGTGGTTTTGCTTTCAGGCGAGTCAAGGTCATTTGCGCGGGACCGCCGAACACGACCAGCATGCCTTGGTCGGTGACAGCGATGTTCTGTGCCCGTAGCTCGCCCACAGGTCCCTGCACCGTGACAGGTAATAGCGAGGCCGCGGCCCGTGTCGTGATATCGACGGAAATATCCTGCAGGTGAATTTCATAGCCGCTGTCGTGATAGGCTGTCACGCCGCCGGTCAGGAAAAGTTTTGATGCTTTATTGTCATACCGGCCTTTGTCGGCATGCACGGTGAGCGAACTGCCGCCGTCGAGCGCGATATCGGCACGCGGTTTTTCCAGCAACACGGCTTGGTCAGAGTTCATGTCGCGCGTGGCGGTGTCGGCGGTCAGGGTGTATTTGCGGCCCTTGGCATCGGTGCCTTCGTATTTCGCTTTTACGAGCTCAATTTGCCCGGGTGCTGTCTTGCCTTGGGTCGGGGCTGCCACAAGCTGTTCAATCTGGCTGTCTTCCGACAGACGCGCCACAACGACGCCCATGATAGCAATCGCCACCAGCGGCAGGGCGATCTTGGTGATACGCACGAACCAGCTATAGCCTTGCCCCTTGGCGGCAAGGCGGCGGTTTTGGCTTTGACTGTAGCTTCTTGATTTCGGTTTTTTAGGCAAAACCCGCTCTCAGGCAGTCGTGGAGGTGCAGCAGGCCGACGGGCTTGCCCTCGGCATCGATCACGATCAGCGCGGTTATTTTACGGCCGGTGTTTTTCAGGTCGTTCATCACGGCCATTGCCTCCGCCACCAGCATGTCGGGGTTCGCCACCATCGGGTTGCGGGTCATGATGTCTTTTGCTTGTTTCGTCAGTAACCCGTCTTTCAGGTTGCGGCGGATGTCACCATCCGTCACAAGGCCGGCGAGCGTGCCGTTCTTGTTTACAAGCGCGATGCAGCCAAAGCCTTTTTCGCTGATGATCTTCACAACGTCCTGCACGGGCATCGTTTCGGGCGCGACCGGCAGGCTGTCGTTCATATGCATGATTTCCGCGACCTTCATCAGCTGCTGGCCAAGCTTGCCGCCGGGATGGAAAATCTTGAAGTCTTTGGCGGTGAATCCCTTTTTCTCGAGTAGCGTGATCGCGATCGCGTCGCCGAGTGCCATGGTCATGGTGGTCGAGGTCGTGGGCGCGAGGCCGTTCGGGCAGGCTTCGGGGCAGTTCGGCAGCAGCAGCACGATATCCGACTTCTGGCCGAGGTTTGATTCAGGGCGGCTCGTCACGCCGATCAGGGGAATGGCAAAACGGCGGGTGTATTCGATAAGGTCGAGCAGTTCTTTTGCTTCACCGGAATTCGACAGCGCCAGCACCACGTCGCCGCGTACGATCATGCCCATGTCGCCATGGCTGGTCTCGGCGGGGTGGACGAAGAAAGAAGGCGTGCCGGTCGAGGCTAAAGTTGCCGCGATCTTGCGGCCCACATGCCCGCTCTTGCCCATGCCGGTCACGATAACGCGGCCTTCTGCGGCGGAAATCATTTCAATCGCCTGGTCGAAACTGGCGTTCAGGAATTCGGAGAGCCGCAGCAGGGCTTCGCCTTCGGTCGTCAGCACGCGGCGTGCGGTGGCGAGGTTGACCTCGGCGGCGTCATGCTGTCTTGCCGTTTCGGGGAAACTGATGATTTTTTTCATGGCAGGTTTTCTCTCAAGGAATAGGTGGCGACGGGTTTTTGAACGGTAGAATTGTCTTAACATGCACGGCGCAAACCCGCCAGACCATGCACGCCAGAAACCGCTTTTTCAGTTGTGCAGCGCGGAATATTTACCAAATTTACACTGTTATGTCAATTTAAGGGGGTTATTTTACATAATTATAAAGAAAGAGACCAGGTATGGGGGAGATAAGGGGAGGGAGCTAAAAGGGAGGGTTTTCTAATGTGCAAAAATATCCTCTTCCGCCCAGCCCGCGACATCAAGCAGCGCACGGTGGGGGAGAAAACCGAAGCAGGCATCGGCCAGTTCCTTGCGGCCTTCGCGCACAAGGCTTGCGTCGAGGATGGCGCGGATGCGGTGGAGATACAACACATCGGTCGCGGCATATTCAATCTGCTCGGGGCTGAGCGTGGCAGAGCCCCAGTCGGTTGTCTGCTGCTGCTTGTCGATATCGGTGGCGAGCAAGTCTTTTACAAGATTCTTCAGGCTGTGATGGCTGGTAAAGGTGCGTGCAATGCGCGATGCGACCTTGGTGCAATAAACAGGCGCGGTCACCACGCCGAGATAGGCATGCAAAACGCCGATGTCAAAGCGCGCGAAGTGGAACAGTTTGATAACATTTTTATCGGCCAGCAGCTTTTTCAGGTTGGGCGCGGCGTAATTGCTGGTGCTGAATTTTACCAGATGCACGTTTTCATCGCCTGACGAAAGCTGCACAAGGCAAAGCCGGTCGCGCTGGGGGCGGAGGCCGAGAGTTTCGGTGTCGATGGCGACGATCGGGCCGAGATTAAGGCCGTCGGGCAAGTCGCCCTCG
>JAYUPV010000362.1:0-4019 GCA_043759865.1 Alphaproteobacteria bacterium
TGACGTAAAGGGGCCTCTGGTCCATACGGCGCGCATGCTGGGCATCTGCCTCGGCGATTAATATTTGTCGATTAACGCAGTCTTCACTAAGATATGAAATAACAGGAACTGGCGCATCAGCGCCGGGATAGTTGTTTCGGGGATTCTCAATGCTCTACGTCCAACAGTCGCTGGGTCCGAAAGAAGAAATCCTCATGGGGGGTCGCTTCCACTGGATGTACACGATGCAGGCCGTGGGCTGGATATTGTTCGGCCTCGGCATGGGCATCGCCATCGGCTACACGGCGATCTGGTGGGTGGTGACGCAGGAAATGCGCGCCGGTTTCGGCTCCGACCTGCCGCCCGATATTTACAACCGCGCCTGGGACCAGATCGTGAGTGGCAAGGGCGGATACCTGAAAATCCTCTGGGGGCTGCACCCGCTCTTGCGTTTCGGCATTCTCGGCATGTTCATCCTCGGGCTTTATTTCTTCGCGCATATGATGATTGTGAAGGCGACCACCGAAATCGCCGTGACGTCGGAACGCCTGATTTTCAAAAAAGGCCTCATCGCCCGTATGGTGGGGGAGCTGAACGTCGACCGTATCGAGGGTGTGTCGGTGCGGCAGGGGGTGCTGGGCCGTATCTTCGGCTATGGCAACGTTATCGTTCGCGGCATGGGGGTGGGCGAGGTCGTGCTGCCGCCCATTGAATCGCCCATCGAATTCCGCCGCGCCGTCATGGAGGCGCAGGCCATCATGCTGAAATCGGGCAATAACCGGCGGGATATGTAGCGAAGCTCCGGCAGCCACTCCCCGATTGACTTATTTATCATAATATTATACCTTTGAGCCCTGTTTTGAAATTAAACGGGCGACGTTGACATGATCAGCGATTATTCACGCGAGCCCCGCAACGGGAAAAAGCCGGAATACCTTGTGGTGTTCATGCACGGCTATGGCTCGAGCGGCGCGCTGATGTCGCAATATGTCGGCGACCTGCTCGGGCCGCTGCTGCCCGAGGCCAAGCTGCGTTTCCCCGATGCGCCCGTGCAGATGGGCTGGGACCACCACAGCTGGTTCGAGCTGCGCGACGTGATCGACAACGACAATCTCGATGTTATTCGCAAGGCAGTGAAAGACCGCGCCCCTGCCGTCGCCAAAGACCTGAACGCCTATATTACCCGTGTGGCGGCGGAAGACGGCATCCCCGAAGACCGCATTATCATCGCGGGTTTTTCCCAGGGCGGCACGATGGCGTTTTACACCGGCCTCTCTAGAGAGACGCCGGTTGCGGGTGTTTTCTCGATTTCCGGCGGCGCACTCGACTGGATTCCCAAGATAAATTCACAGCCGTCCGTGAAGCTGGTGGCGGGCGAGCTGGAACAGCAGGAGTATTCCGGCGCGCCGCATGCGCAAAAGGTTCAGGCTTTCCTCGTGCAGAAAGGTGTTCCGGCGGAAGTCTCCATTATCGCCGGGCAAAAGCATGAAACCAGCCCCGCCTCGATGGAAATGCTGCGCGATTTCGCCCGCACCCTGACAGCGCCCGCGCTTCAAACCGAAGTGTCGGAGCTGAAAGCCGCTGTGAAAGAGCTGACCGCCCGCGTGCGCGAGCTGGAAGGGCCGGCGGCGAAACTCGACAAGCCGGTGCTGCGCCAGCCGAAGCATCCTTCCCCGCCTTCCGCTCCCTGACCTCCGGTTTCCGACCCGTCAAAAACACATTATGAAAATGTGCGGGGATTAAATTTGTGCAACGCAGCAACTATCTTGCGTTGTTTTTCCCCTTCCTGAAAAATACGAATAACATTATGTAATAACTAAAGATTATCGCTTGATATGGGCAATAATTTGTTATTGTTTAGTGGGGAAGTTAGCGAAGTATTAACAATTCGTGGGGTTCAACCATGAGCAGATTTATCGACACGGCCGGCTTGCTGTCCAAAAACAGCGAAGCGGCTGACCACTTTCAGGCTGACCGCCGGTCATTCCTGAAAACGGGTATCGCGGCGATGGCAGCGCTCGGCTGCTGGATGCCCGACCTCGCCATGGCCTCGACCGGCCCCGCCGCCAATCAGGTCGGCCGCCAGATGCGCCTGACCAACACCCATACCGGCGAAAGATTTGTGGGCGAATACTGGTACAATGGCCGCTACCTGCCGGATGCTTTTGGCGAAATCAAGTCGGTCATGCGCGATCACCGCACCGGCGAAAAATTTCCCATCGATCCGCGCCTGATGGACATTCTCTATGTCCTCCAGCACCGCATCGGCAACATGAACACCTTCGACATTTTCTCCGGCTACCGCTCGCCCGCCACCAACGCCCGCCTGCACCTCGCAAGCCACGGCGTTGCGACGCGTTCGCTGCATATGTCGGGGCAGGCGGTTGATATCAAGCTGCCCGGCACCAACCTGAAATCGCTGCGGCAGGCCGCCATCAAGCTGAACTCCGGCGGCGTCGGCTATTACCCGTCCAGCAACTTCGTCCACGTCGATACCGGACGCGTCAGGCATTGGTAATGCATTTGATAATTTGAGTTAAAAAAAACCCGGCGAGAGCCGGGTTTTTTTTGCCCATTTTTTTTGTCAGTCGAGAGTCCGGCGGTAACGCTTCATGGCCAGCAGCGTGATAACCACCATGAAGGCGAGCAGAGGCCACAGGTCAGGCCATATTTCGAGAAAGCCGGTGCCCTTCAGCAAAATCCCGCGCGAAATGCGCATGAAATGCGTGGCGGGCAGCATGTCGCCGATGACCTGCGCCCAGAGCGGCATGCCCCGGAACGGAAATAAAAAGCCCGACAGCAGGATGGAGGGCAGCGTCACGATCATCGACATCTGCATCGCCTGTGTCTGGTTCTGCGCTGCGGCGGAAAGAGTGAAACCCCACGCCATGTTGCAGGTGATGAACACCAGCAAAGCGCCGGACAGCAGCCACAGGCTGCCCACAATCGGGATATCGAACAGGAATTTCGCCACCAGCACGATGATAAACGACTGCACATAGCCGATAATCACATACGGCATGATCTTGCCCATCATCACTTCCAGCGGCTTGACGGGCATGGCGAGCAGGTTTTCCATCGTGCCGCGTTCGCGCTCTTTGGTAATGGCAAGCGCCGTCATCATGATGCCCGTCATGGTCAGGATGATGGCGATAAGCCCCGGCACGATGTTATAGCGCGTGAAACCCTCGGGGTTGTACATGCGGTGCAGGGCGACGGTGGCGGGCGGCGGCTCCTGCTGCAGGGGCGCGAGCGTGCCTTTCATTTCCTGTTTTATCACATGTTCGAGCGCACCGCTGACAGCGGCAAGCGCGCCCGAGGTGGCAACGGGGTCGGTCGCATCCGCTTCAATCAGTATTTCAGGGCGGTCGCCGCGCACAACTCCATGGCTGAAACCTTCGGGGATGGTGATGATGAACTGCGCTTGTCCGGTCTTGACCAGCGCCTCGGCCTCCGCCTCCGACTGCACCTCGAAATCGATGGAGAAATAGGTGGTGTTCTTCAGCCCCGCCACAAAGGCGCGGGCGAAGGCGCTGTGGTCTTGCGCCAGCACGGCGGCGGGCAGGTTGTGGGGGTCGGTGTTGAGGGCATAGCCGAACAGCAACAGCTGCATGACGGGAATAACCACAATCATGCGCAGCGTCATGCTGTCGCGCTTCAGCTGGATAAATTCCTTCCACAGCACCGCCATGGCGCGGCGCAGCGAAAAACCGTGGCTGTTGCTATCATTTGCCATGATGCGCACCGTAGTTATCCCGCGTGTCGGCCATATAGCGGATGAACACATCTTCAAACGACGGGTCGGAGCGCTGCCAGTCGAGCCCTGCCTGCTGGCGGTAGGGCGCAAGCGCGGCATCGAGCGCCACAGGGTCGGTGCCGCTGACATGCAAACTATCCCCAAAAGGCGCGACGGTCTTGATGGCCGGATTTTTCTCGAGCGCGCGCTGGAGGGCGATGAGCCCTTGTCCTTTGACGATCCAAGTGGAAAGCCCCGCGCCCTGTATCACTTCCTTCACGCTGCCCTGCGTCACGATATGTCC
>JAYUPV010000363.1:0-6576 GCA_043759865.1 Alphaproteobacteria bacterium
TCGGAATTCTGTTGGCGGCTCCTGCTGTCGCGGACACGTTGGATTCGATGGGGCCGAAGATAGTGTTCAAGGACATGGAAAATAATATTGTGCCGGCGGTTGGTTGTTTTCCAAACTTTCAGAATATTGCCTGCTGGCTGTACGGTCTGGGCTATTCTTTGATAGGCGGCTGGCTTTTGTACCGTGCGTGGAAAAAAGGCAAAGCGAAGTTTCCTTTTATTGTTTTGCTGCTGTCGGGGCCTGTGTTGCTCGCGATGCCGTGGCTGGATTTCGCGACCTATCCGTCCATCGGCGATGCGGCACTTGTGCCGTATAGGTCGATTGCTCCGAACCCTATGCGCGAACTGGCGTGGAAGTTTATACATTCCGCCGCGATTGCGGTGTTTCTGCTGCCATGGGCTGTGTTTTTGCGGCGCATGGATTGGAAGCCTCCGCGCAAACCGAAAATCATCCTGTGCGCCGCCACGGCTCTTGTCCTGTTGCCTGGCGTGTGTGTTTTCTTACCCGATGGCTTTTTTCTGCTGCGCGACTGAGGGCAGGCGCACGAGTTTTTCGTACTCCTCGCGGATTTTGCGGGTGACGGGGCCGACGGTGTAGGCCTGCTGGTCGATCTTGCCGATGGCGGTCACTTCGGCGGCGGTGCCGGTGCAGAAAAATTCTTCGCCGTCTTTCAGTTCTTCCGGCTTGATGTGGCGTTCGGTGACTTTGTAGCCGAGGCCGCGCGCAAGCTCGATCACCGTCAGGCGCGTGATGCCGTTCAGGATGCAATCGACATGCGGCGTGTGCAGCTCGCCGTTTTTCACCATGAAAAGGTTCGCGCCGGTCAGCTCGGCCACATAGCCGCGATAGTCGTGCATGATGGCGTCTGTATAGCCTGCCTTGTCGGCTTCGTGTTTCGACAGCGTGCAGATCATGTAAAGGCCGCAGGCTTTCGCGGTCACAGGCGCCATGTCGGGCGCGGGGCGGCGCCAGCGCGATGTCATGACGGAAATGCCTTTTTCACGCGCCTCGGCGGTGAAGTAGCTCGGCCATTCCCAGGCGGCGACGGCGAAGTGGATTTTAGTTTGTTGTGCCGCAACGCCCATCTGTTCCGGTCCGCGCCAGGCGAGGGGGCGCAGATATGCGTCGGACAGCTTCGATGCCTTCAGCGTTTCAAGGCAGGCATGGTTGATTTCTTCGAGCGACAACGTGATTTTCATATCCATCTGCTTGCAGCCATCGAGCAGGCGCTGGCTGTGTTCGTTCAGCTTGAAGATGTTGCCGTTGTACGCGCGCACACCCTCGAAAACGCCCGAGCCGTAATGCAGCGCATGGGTCAGGAAATGCACCTTCGCATCGCGCCAAGGGACGAGCTTGCCATCCATCCAGATTTGACCGTCGCGATCGTCGTAAGGGATAAGTGCTGCTGCCATGGTGCTTGTCCTTTTCAGGGGTGCTTTTTTTATGGCGTCATACTATCCTGAAAACGCAGCCAGATACAACTTAAAAAAGAGATTATGGTTAATATCGACCCCGCCGAAACCGACCCCGACAAAAGGCCCCACATCCTTGTGGTGGACGACGACGAACGCCTGCGCGACCTGCTGTCACGCTTTCTTATCGGCAACGGTTTCCTTGTCACCACCGCGATGGATGCGAAAGAGGCGCGGGAAATTCTTAAATACCTCAGCTATGACCTGATTATTTGCGACGTGATGATGCCGGGCGAAGACGGCATGGCGCTGACCAAGGCTTTGAAAAAACAGGGTCTCGCGGCACCCGTGCTGATGCTGACCGCGCTCGGCGAGATTGAATCGCGCATCAGCGGGTTCGAGGCGGGGGCGGACGACTATTTGCCCAAGCCCTTCGAGCCGCGCGAATTGCTGCTCCGCATCACAGCCATTTTGCGGCGCGTGGCCGCACCGCCGCCCGCCAAGGACCAGCAAATCCGCTTCGCCAAATGGACGCTCGATCTTGAACGGGGCGAACTGGTGGCGGGGGAGGAACGCATGGCGCTGACCTCGGTCGAGCACACGCTTTTGAAGGCGCTCGCCAGCAAGATCGGCGAAGTGGTGAGCCGTGAAGAGCTTGCCGCGCTGTGCGAAATGAACGCGAACGAACGCACCATCGACGTGCAGGTCACGCGCCTGCGCAAGAAGGTGGAAGAAGACCCCAAGATGCCGAAATATATCCAGACGGTGCGGGGAAAAGGCTACATTTTATGGTCTGACGGATGACGGTGCTGAAGCGGCTCAAGCAAAAATTTTTGCCGCGCACGCTGTTCGCGCGGTCGCTGGTCATTCTCGCGACGCCGATTTTGCTGCTGCAGCTGATCGTCGCCTTTATCTTTTTCGACCGCCATTGGGACGCGATGAGCGACAAGCTGGTCTACGGCCTTGCGGGAGAGGTGGATATGCTGGTCGAGCGTGTTATCGACGCGAAGGACAACACGCAGCAAATCAACAGCATTTTGAAGCAGGCTGGCACAAGCCTCGACCTTTCGGTCACGCTCGGCAAGGACGCCGAGCAGCTGAAGCGACCCGAGCTTTCCTTTGAAAAAATATCGTGGTTCAGCATCGCGCAAAAGCTGCAGGCCGCGCTGAAAAAGAAACTCGACAAGCCCTTCACCATCCGCCCGTACGAACGCGACAAGCAGTTCGAGATCGTGGTCGCCATCGGCGGCAGCAGGACGGTGCATTTTATCTGCCCCGACCGCAGGCTTTACAGCCCGACGACGTATATTTTCGTGCTGTGGCTCATCGGCAGCGCGGCGTTGCTGTTCGGCATTTCCATGATGTTCATGCGTAACCAGATACGCCCCATTATGCGCCTTGCCGTTGCCGCCGAAAAATTCGGCAAGGGGCAGGACGTGCCCGATTTCAAGCCCGTCGGCGCGCACGAGGTGCGGCAGGCGTCCCGCGCTTTCCTTGAAATGCGCGACCGGCTGAAACGGCAGATGGAACAGCGCACGGCTATGCTTTCGGGCGTATCGCATGACCTGCGCACACCGCTGACGCGCATGAAGCTGCAACTGGCGATATCGAAGGACAATGCCGACACCGGCAACCTGCGTCAGGATGTCGAGGAAATGGAAAAGATGATCGAGGGGTACCTGACCTTCGCGCGCGGCGAAAGCGACGAAACGCCCGAGATGACCGACCTCAAATCCATCCTCGAGCGGATTGTGTCGAAAGTGAAGCGGCAGGGCAGCGAGGTGAGCGAAACGCTGCCCGAGAGCCGTATGATGATAAAGCTGCGCCCCCTCGCCATCGAGCGCGCCATTGCCAATGTCGTTTCCAACGCCTGCAAATACGCAAAACATGTGTGGATATCGGCCTATGAGCAGACCGAGGCGTTCGAGATTTGCGTCGACGACGACGGCCCCGGCATCGCGCCCGAGCTGCGCGATGAGGTTTTCAGGCCGTTCTACCGCGTTGAAAAATCGCGCAACAAGAAAACCGGTGGCGTCGGCCTTGGGCTTTCCATTGCGCAGGACATCGTGCATGGCCACGGGGGCGAAATTTTTCTTGAAGATAGCAACCGGGGCGGCTTGCGCGTGGTCGTGAGGTTGCCGCTATGATGAAAAAAAGAGGCTTCACTCTTATCGAGCTTTCCATCGTGATGATGATCGCGGGGTTGCTGCTGGCGGCTTACCTGCAGTTTTACACGGCGCAGCTGCAGAAGATGCGCTATGAAACCACGCGCACGCGGCTTGAGCAGATACGCACGGCGCTGACGATTTATGCGGCGACGCATTTGCGCCTGCCTTGCCCTTCCACACCGAAACCGGGCGCAGCGCTGAAAGTCAAGCGGCGAAACGCGGCTTCTTCGCTTGCGAAGGTCGACCTGTCAAAAGAAACCGAGGGCATCTGCGGCCTCGATGCCGAATTGCCGGACGGCGTTATCGAGGCATCCGGCGACGGCGACAAAGGCGATGCCTTGCGCAAGACATGGATCGGTATCGTCCCCGTACGCGCCCTGCGGCTGAACGGCGATCAGGCTATGGACGGCTGGGGCAACCTGTTTACTTTCGCCGTCTCCCGCCGCCTGACCCTGCCCGATGGCATGCATGGCAACCCGCTGCCACCCGGCGTCATTACCATCGTGAACGAGCGGGGCGCGTCCGCCATCGACGTACCGGACACCGGCCGCTATGTCGTCGTATCGCACGGGCCTTCCGGCAACGGCGCATGGACGCCAAGCGGCGGACAGAAGCCGTGCGAAAAGAAAACGCTCGATGCCGAAAACTGCGACGCCGACGGCGTTTTCATCACCGCCCCGTTTTCGCGCGCGGCGGGGTCTACCCATTTCGACGATTTCGTGATTCACGACGACCCTGATTCAGGCGGCACGATGCTCGACAAACTTCTCGTCTGCAACGCCAAAAAGAAATTCTACATGCCGGGAGAGCCGGACGCAGATGTCGACGGCTGCAACGGCCCGAAGAACGTGTGGGAGGGCGCTTGCATTCAGGGGCAGACGCTGGGGCCGGATGGAACGCACTTCGTGCTGCATCCGCCCATAGCCTTGCGCCCGCCTGCCGGCGCGATCAATAACAAGTGCGACTGCAACCCCGGCTATCGGGTGGTTGAAGTGGGTGGATGGGATGACTCGACACGGACACCCAGCGGCGTATATGACCCATGGACTGGCAGCGAAGCCGGAACCGCCGATCCTGCCATTGCGCAAATCATGCAGCAGCCGAACGGAAAAGAGTCTAGCCGCCAGAAAATCGACTGGTACACGCGCACACTACTTTACACCTGCATGGCGCAATAGGGATTTATAATTTTTGCCGGTTCATGAGAGCGACGGCCTGCTCCAGCAGGTCAATACGCTTGTCGATGGCGGCCATGGTTTTTGAAAGGTCGGGCGTTTTGTCGCGCAGCCAGGTATCGACCAGCGACAAATAGACCGCGCCGAAGCCCGCGACATAGGCGGGCTGGCATTTGTGTTTGGGCAGGCCTGCCGATTGCAGCATGCGGTCGAGCGTATGATAAAATTCCCGCGCAAAGCGTTTCACGATTGTCGGGTCGCGCAGGGCGGAAGGGCCGATGGCGGCATAGGCTTCGCGGTCCGCCTGCGCCAGCTCGAAACGCATCATCAGGATTTCCATGAGGTTGTCGCGCCAGTTGTCGCCGAGATGCCCGTCGACCGCCGCCGATGTTTGCTTTTCAAGCCCCGCCAGCGAGAAGGCAAGGATGTCCCATGCGTCGTCAAATGAAGCCTCGACGGTTTTCAGTGGCAGTTTGGCCTTCTTCGCCACGGCGGCAAGGGAAAGCCTGTCCCAGCCTTGCTTTCCGGCAAGGAAAAGGGCCGCTTCGGCTGCGAGTTTCGTCTGGTCTGGTTTGCGTTTTTGTGCCATGTTTGTCTCGGTTTATAGAATAGAGGGTAAAATGACTAAAGGCAATCTTGACCTTGTCGGCATCGGTAACGCGATTGTCGACGTTCTGTCCAAGACACAGGACGCGTTTTTGCAGGACAACCAGATCCACAAAGGCACGATGACCCTGATCGAGGCGGAGCAGGCGGAAGCGCTGTACGCCAAAATGGGCCCCGGCATGGAAATTTCGGGCGGGTCTGCCGCCAACACCATCGCCGCCTTTTCGGGCATGGGCGGCAATGCGGGCTATATCGGCAAGGTCGCCAATGACCAGCTCGGCAATGTTTTCCGCCACGACATCCGCGCTTCGGGCGTCACCTTTGACACCGCTGTGCTGCAGGACGGCCCGCCCACGGCGCGCTGCCTTATCCTCATCACCCCCGACGCGCAGCGCACGATGTGTACTTTTCTCGGTGCCTGTGTCTGGATCGCGCCGTCTGATTTGAACGAGGAAATGATCAAGAACGCGCATGTCACCTATCTCGAAGGTTACCTGTTTGACCGCGACCGCGCCAAGCTGACCTTCCGCAAGGCGAGCGAGCTTTCGCGCGGTGCCGGCAAAAAAGTTTCGCTGACGCTGTCCGACCCGTTCTGCGTGCAGCGCCACCGGCAGGAATTCCTCGACCTTATCAAGACGGGCGTCGATATTTTGTTCGCGAACGAAGCCGAGATTTTGGCGTTGTTCGAAACGAGTGACTTCAACGAAGCGCTAGTGCGTTCGAGAGAGGCTTGCCCGCTCACCATCATCACGCGCTCCGCCAAGGGGTCGGTCATCGTGACCGACAAGGACGTTATCGAAGTCGCGGCCGAGCCTATAACTGAAATCGTGGACACGACCGGCGCGGGAGATATGTATGCGGCGGGTTTCCTCTACGGCTTTACGCAGGGCAAGACCCTTGCCGAATGCGGGCGCATTGGTTCTATCGCTGCTGCCGAGGTCATCTCCCATGTTGGCGCAAGGCCTCAGACAGATTTGAAAAAGCTGCTGAAGGACAAGAAGGCGGTTTGATTGCACCCGAATGGCGCTTCCGCAAGTACCCTCACCCTAACCCTCTCCCAAAGGAGAGGGGACTGGGGACTTTTTCTTCGAAAAAGATTTTATAATATATTTTGCGAAGCAAAATTCAGGAATCCCCTCTCCTTTTGGGAGAGGGTTAGGGTGAGGGTACTTGCGGAAGCGCCATTCGGGTGCAATCAAACCGCCTTCTTGTCCT
>JAYUPV010000364.1:0-4258 GCA_043759865.1 Alphaproteobacteria bacterium
TGCGTGAACGAGTTGGTCATGTTACCGGTTTCTTCGCCCGAATTGATGAGCGAGATGAAGATGGGCTCGAACACGGACGGATGCTTCGACAGGCCGACCGAGAAGGAGGAGCCGGAGGAAACCTCGCCGTACACATCGCCCATGATGTCGCGCAGGCGCGTCGATTCAGCCGTATCGCGGATGTCGGAAAGCGCGTCAAGCAGGGGCACGCCCGCCTTCTGCAGCTGTTCAAGGTGGACGAACATCTGGATGAGGTCGCGGGCCTTGACCTTCTTGGCGGTGAAGTTGGCGAGCTTCGACGCCTTTTCGTTCATTTCCTTGCAGTCGAGCAAGGACATGCCTGTTTCATTCAGACGGTTGAAAAGCTCCGTCTCGTTCGTGGCGGTGACCACGCCCCGGACCGGACGACCCGCTTGGTTGATGGCTCTGTAGCTGAACTTTGGCATTACTGTTGCGATACCCCTAACGACGCCAAGCGAGCGGACGCGCTGCTATAACTGCAGCGCCCATAGAAAACCCGTTCTGATATTGTTACAACAAAGATGGAACTAAACCAAGCACTTGTATAAGTTTCACCTCAACCGTGCCGCTTGGCTACATCCGGTCGGTAAAGTTCAATATTTTGACGGCCTGCTCGAGGGAAATCTGCCCGTCGTAGATTTTCAAAATGCCGTCATCAAGCATATTCCGGAAACCTTTTTTGCGGGCATTCGCACGCAACTGGATCTTGTTCGCGCCAGAGGCAATAAGCTCGTCAAGCTCTTCATCCAGATAGAAAATTTCCACGCAAGCGATACGGCCCTTATACCCCGAGTTTCCACATTCAGGGCAGCCGCCGGGATGGTAAATGGTCGGCGGAGTGTTGGGATCAATCGGCTTGTCATCGGGGCCAATCGCAAGCAGCTTGCAGTCCTCGGCCGTTGCCTTGACGGGTTTTTTACATTTCTGGCAAAGCCTTCTGACAAGTCGCTGCGCAAGGCAGGCGATAATCGCGCCCGCGATCATGCCGGGCTTCAGGCCAAGGTCGACAAGGCGCGGGATAGCCCCGAAACTGTCGTTCGTGTGCAGCGAGGTATAAACCTGGTGGCCGGTCATGGCGGCTTTCAGCGCCTGTTCCGCCGTCACCTGGTCGCGCACCTCGCCGATGAAGATGATGTCGGGGTCCTGACGCAGGAGCGCTTTGATGCCCTCGCCAAAGGTGAACGCACCGCCCTCTTTCACGTGCGTCTGGCGGATGAGGCCGAGGTTGTATTCAACCGGGTCTTCGAGCGTCTGGATGTTCACATCGATGGTGTTGACCGAGTTCAGCATCGAGTAGAGCGTGGTGGTTTTGCCCGAGCCTGTCGGGCCGGTCACAATGATAATGCCTTCGGGACGCGCCTGCGCCTTGTTGATGAGATACAGGTTGTGTTTAGAGAAGCCGAGCCTTTCCAGCGGCACGATAGCGGCGCTCTTGTCGAGCACGCGAAGGACGATGTTTTCGCCGTTGACGGTCGGCAGGCAGGACACGCGGAAGTCGGCATCACGGCCGCCCATGTTCAGGTTGAAGCGTCCGTCCTGCGGCGCAAGTTTGTCGGCGATGTTCATTTCGGCCAGAATTTTCAGACGCTGGCAGATACCATTCCAGTATTCCTTGTGCAGCGTATGCACCGTCACCATGTCGCCGTCGATGCGGTAACGCAGGCGGATGAAGTTTGCCTCGGGTTCGAAGTGCAAGTCCGACGCGCCGAGTTTCAGCGCTTCGAAGATCAGCGCGTTGACGAGACGCACCAACGGATGGCTGTACGCTTCTTCCGCAGACAGGTTGTCGAGGTTCTTTTTCGCGGCGGCCTTGTCGCCGGTCAGCTCTTTCAGGATGCCGTCGATGGAAGTCGAAACGCCGTACGACCTGTGGATCGCGTCCATGATGATGGCGGGCGGACAGACTTGCGGCACCACCTGACAGCCCTTGGGCATCAATTGTTTCAGGCGGTCGAGCGCGACCACGTCGTAGGGGTCGGTCATGGCAATCATCGCCACGTTTTTCGCGCGGTCGATGGAGATGGGCAGTATCTGGTATTTCTGCGCGTCCTTTTTCGTGATGAGGTCGAGAGCCTCGGGGTCGAGCATGGTCTTCTTCGGGTCGAAAAGCTGCAGGCCTGTGGTTTCCGACAGGAATTCCGACAGCACGTCGGGCGTAATGAATTTCAATTCGACAAGAATTTCGCCGAGCAGCAGGTTCGATTTCGACTTCTCGTACAGCGCGACCTGCAACTGGTCGGCGGAGATAAGCCCGCGTTCGACCAGCCGGTCGCCGATGCGCTTGTTGCTGACCGGTGTCGGCGGCGGTTGTACAAGCGCGGGTGCAGGTGCTGCCGGCGCTGCGGGCAGCGCAACCCCGGGCAGAGGAGGTGCGTTCATGGACAGGTCTTCGGGCCCCGGATTCATCGAGAGCCCGCCCCCCCCAGGTGGCGATGACGGTTTGGAAGAACCATTGCTTTCCGCGCCCTTAGGCGGAGCCTTTGCTGTGGTTTCTTCGGCTGATTTGGTAAACCCCATATCTTCCTCGTAATCCTCCAGTATCAAGACTGCCATATATTGGTTAATAAAATCAGAATCTTGCGTTCAAAATTTACATAATATAAACTATTTTACCATAGAATGTCCTTTAAGCGCCATTTTCGCCCATAAAGGCCACATTTAATGCCATAATCAGAGAGATAGAGGGCTTTTTGCAATTATCGATGCCGGACGATAGACTGGCGACAGACCACCTGAATATGCAGCTGATTCCCCTTCGCCTACTCTCACAATGACCTTTTGAGCGGCAAGGCTTCCCATTTTGATACGGTCGATATAAGAACACATCATGCCCGAGCAGAAAAAATTCAAGAGCGGCAAACTCAAAACCAGTGTCGCGGCGCTGGCGACCGCCTTTACTTTTGCGGCGGGTGGCGCGGCCCTTGCCGCCCCCAATACCAAGAGCGACGGCCCGACGCTGTGGAAGACGCAGACCTTCGACGCCGTGATCGAGCTTCAGCCCTGCGGCCCCTCGGGCCTTTGCGGGCAGGTTCACTGGCTGAACCCCGCCGATAAAAAACTGTTCGAGTATTTCGGCGACCGTTCGAACCGCGAACCGGGGCAGGCCATCACGACCGATGACGTCAAGGCGCTGTGCGGCTTCACCCCGAAAATCGACTTCACGAAAATCGCCGACAACCGCTGGCAGGGCACGATGGAACTGCGCGGCATGGGCATGTCGGTGAATGTCGATGCCACACGGCTTGACGACAATGCGATGCGCGTCGACACCTCGAAGCTCATCATCCGCCAGACCGAGACATGGACGCGCGTCGACCCCGCGGATCCGCGCTACCCCAAATGCGAGAAACCGAAGTGACCAACCCCGTCGCAAAAGACGCGCTGCCCGATGTCGACCTCGCCGAAATCACCGGCATGGTGCGCGGCGTGCTGCCCGAAATGCCGCCCGTGACCACCGGCGGCGAAAAGCTGGGCAAATACGCCGATGTCTGGCGCTGGCTGGCAGCGGCGCAATACCAGCAGCGCCCCGGTATCCGCCACCCGCGCATCGCGCTGTTCATGTCGATGCACGGCGCGCATCCCGAAAAACAGACCGCCATGCCTCAGGCGCTGAAGGCGCTGCACGAAGGCACGCATGCCCTTTCCCCCCTCGCGCAGGACGCGAATGCCGACCTGCAGGTCTACGAACTCAACATGGACGCGCCGCCGCGCGATTTCCGCCGCGAAAACACCCTGCTGCCGCACGAGGCGGCGCACGCCGTTTCCTATGGCCTGATGGCGGTGCAGCCGGGCATCGACCTGCTTGTCGCCGCCTGCCTGAACCCCGCCGCTGAAAACGCCGCCGAAAAAATCCTCGCCACGCTGAAGCAGGGAAAGGGCGCCCCCTTCGATGCCCTGCTCGCGTCAGGCGGGCTCGATATCGCAGGACTGATGGGCGCGATTATCGCAGCACGTCTTGCCCACATCCCCGTGCTGCTGGACGGCAAGGGTGCTGCTGCCGCCGCCGCGCTGTTGCAGGCACTCCGCCCCGATGCAAGCGCCCACACCCGCGACGCCGCCGCCATTCTCGAAGACAAAATGCATCCGCAACCCGGCATGGCGGGCGCGCTGCTCATTTCTTTTTTGAAATCCCTGACGAAAGTCAGCTAATAGTTTAGGACGCAATCGCGCGGTCGTCGAAATCGAATTCGTCCTCGTCCTGCATGGCAGCAGGTGCCGGCGACATTTTTTTCTTTTC
>JAYUPV010000365.1:0-2062 GCA_043759865.1 Alphaproteobacteria bacterium
AGGACAACAGCAGGGCTCTCAAGGCCAGCAGCAGGGTTCACAAGGACAACAGCAGGGCTCGGATACGCAATCTTTGGCCGACCAGTTGAAGCAGTTGCTTGGTAAAGGCAAAGATGGACAACAATCGCAACCGCAGCAAGGCGCGCAGGGTCAGCAGCAAAATAACAGCGGCCCGCCGCAGCCAGATGCGTCGAAACAAGGTCAAGGTTATGTGAGCGCCGACGAAAAAGAAAAACTGCGCCAGCAACAGGCAGCAGGCGGTAAAGAAGGGAAAGAAGGTCAACCTCAACCCGGAAAAGAAGGTAAAGACGGCCAAGCGGCAGGCGGCGGCGACAAGAGAGACGAGAAGCAACAGACGGCGGGCGGAGAAGGCAAAGAGGGTCAGCCGCAGAGCGGCGGTGGAAAAGACGGCCAGCCGCAGCAGACCGCGAAAGAAGGCGAAGGCGGCTCTCCGGTGCGTACGCCCGGCGAGGGCGCGATGGAACAGGGCGGCATCCGCCAGAAACTCGGCGACATCATGCGCCAGCTGGGCGAGGGCTTGCCCAAAGTGCCGCAGAATTTCGGCAGCGCCGATCAGGAAATGAAGCAGGCAGGCAAGGCCTTCAAGCAGGACAACACCAAGGGCTCGCTGCCCCACCAGAAAGAAGCGCTTGACCAGTTGCAGGAAGGCATGGATCAGGCGACCAAGCAGCTCGCCGACCAAATCGGCAACCAGATGATCAATTTCGGCTCGCAAGGCGAAGGCGGTCAGGAACCGGGCGGCAACGGAAACGGCTATGGCGAAGGCTATGACCCGCTCGGGCGCGGCACCGAAGAAGGCGGCCACGGCCGCCCCGCGACCGGCTACGTGAAAATCCCCGACGAAAAAGAACGCCGCCGCGTGCAGGCAATCATCGAAGAACTGCGCACCCGCTCCAACGATTTCAGCCGCCCAAAATCGGAGCGCGAATACATCAACCGGTTGCTGAACCAGTTCGAGTAAAAACCCCATCTGCCAAAGTGACCCAATACCGGTTCATTTCGCCTTGCTTAACCCTCAAAGGAGATGAATGGTGGCTTTCAATCGCAGACATCTTTCCAACTTTTCCATCGCGGCCTTCACCCTGATACTCGCCGCCATGTTCATGTGGCAGAGTCTAGCTAAAGTCAGTCAAGCGCAGCAACGCACCAATGTTGTAAACGAATGGACAGCAACGCTACGCACGCTCCTAAAAAGCCACAAGCTGCGTCCAGAGGAATTCGAAAATATCGATTTCTCGCTTCCAGGCGACCCTGGCTATGGCGACGACCCCGACAACGAATTCTTCAATCCGGCCGGAAGGTTTAAAGCACAGCCCATGCCTCAAGAAGAAATTGACTACTGGGCGACCGCCAAGAATACGCGCCTTGTATTCAACATTCGCCGTCATATTGCCGATACAAGCGATGATGGGTTTATTCGTATTGGAACGACCGTAGACCAACTTGTCTACTTTATTCCCAACGTCAAAGATAGCTGCATCGAATTCACAACCGACAACAACGTAGACGTGATGAAGGGAGCCCCCTTCAAAACCAAACCGGACAACCACGAAATTGTCGATGATGGTTATTATTTCAATGGATGCGTGCGAACAAAAAATCGTGAACGCGTTTATATGTTCTACGTTTTGGCTACGCGTTACAAGCAACCACAAAGCAATAACTGGGGTTTCTTTTAGGCAAAGCTGCGGTTTTCAAAGAACTGCACCAGACGATTGAATGTTCCAATTTACAAATTCAGGCGAGTTTCGCCCCCGCCTTCACATACGACACCATATACGCGACACCCGCCGCCGCCGCGAGGTGTTTCAGCGTGTGGCCGCTGACGGCGGTACCGAGAATGGCAAAAATATCCTTATCAAAATGCTCCAGCAGCTTCGCCGCCAGATACCAGCCAAGCGTGTGGAACATGAATTTCGCGGTGCCCGGGTATTTCGGCGGAAACAGCGCCATCATCATCAATATCGCCAGCACCGGGAAAAACTGCACGAGGCCGTAAAGCCGCAGGTCGCCGCGCCCGAGGCCCTCGGTATAATTCCAG
>JAYUPV010000366.1:0-3120 GCA_043759865.1 Alphaproteobacteria bacterium
ATCACCCCCGAGACCCCGCCCCTTAAAACCGCCGTGGTTCATCCCACCGATGAAAACACTTTGCGCGGTGCGTTTGAAGCGGCAGCGGCAAAACTGATGACGCCCATTCTTGTCGGCCCGAAAGACAAAATCGAAAAAGCGGCCAAGGACGCCAATATCGACATCTCCGCTTTTGAAATCGTGAACACCGAACACAGCCACGCCGCCGCCGAAATGGCGGTCGAGCTGGTGAAGCAGGGCAAGGCCGAGGCGCTGATGAAAGGCAAGCTCGACACCGCCGAGTTCCTCGCGCCCATCATTGCAAAAGAAAGCAACCTGCGCACCGACAAGCGCATGAGCCATGTGTTCATCATGGAGGACCCGGGTTACCACAAGCCGCTTTACATCACCGACGCCGCCGTGAACGTGGCGCCCGACCTGATGGCGAAAAAAGACATCATCCAGAACGCTGTCGACCTGTTCTGGAAGATCGAGGGCCGCGAGCCGAAAGTGGCGATACTCGCCGCGACAGAACACGTCGACCCGAAACAGCAGGCGACGCTTGATGCAGCTGCGCTCACCGTGATGGCGATGCGCGGGCAGATTACCGGCGCGAAGGTCGAAGGGCCTTTCGCCATGGACAACGCGATTTCGAAAAAATCGGCGGGGCTGAAAGGTATCTTCTCCGATGTCGCGGGCGACGCTGATATCCTCGTCTTCCCGGATTTGGAGTCGGGCAACATCTATTTCAAATCCCGCGTCATCATGTCGGACGCGCCGCTTGGCGGCGTGGTCGTTGGTGGGCGGGTGCCGATCATCCTCAACAGCCGCTCGGCGGAAGCAGAGGAACGCAAGGCTTCGGCCGCCATCGCACTGGTCGCCAGCCGCAGCAAGACCGCGAGGCCGAAATAGGGGAGACGGATATGACTGACAAAACCCCCGCAGCGAAGCCCGAAACTATTCTGGTCATCAACGCCGGCTCAAGCTCGATAAAATACGGGCTGTACCGCAAGGACGACCTGACGCTGCTCGACCACAAGAATATCGAGACGAAAAAGACGGGTGGCTACGAGCCTGCCATGCAGCAGATCCTCGACCTCATCGAAAAGCATAACGTGACCGCCGTCGGCCACCGCATTGTGCATGGCGGCAAGGATTATGCGGCACCCGTCAAAATCGACGCAAAAGTTCTGGCCGATCTCGAAGCTCTTGCGCCGCTTGCCCCGCTGCACCAGCCGCACAACCTGAAAGGCGTGAAGCTGATTGCGGAGAAATATCCCGACCTCGCGCAGGTCGCGTCGTTCGACACGGCATTCCACCGTACGCAATCGAAACTGAGCCAGATGTACGCCATCCCCCGGAAATTAACCGATGAAGGCATCATCCGCTACGGCTTCCACGGCCTTTCGTATGAATACATTTCTTCCGTCCTGCCCGAATACACCGACGCGAAAACCGCCAAGGGCCGCGTGATTGTGGCGCATCTTGGCAACGGCGCCAGCATGGCGGCGATAAAAGACGGCAAGAGCGTTGCGACCACCATGGGCTTCACTCCGCTTGACGGACTGATGATGGGCACGCGCTCGGGCGCGACCGACCCCGGCATTTTGCTTCACCTGCTTGAAAAAGGCGAAACAGCCAAAACGCTTTCCGACATTTTCATGAAGCAATCAGGCCTGAAGGGCGTTTCGGGCATGACCGAAGACCTGCGCGAATTGCTGGCAAGCGACAAGCCGGAAGCAAAGGAAGCGATCGACCTGTTCGCTCTTTATGCCGCGCGTCAGGCGGCTTCGCTGACCGTTGACCTTGGCGGCGTTGATGCCATCGTGTTCACCGGCGGCATTGGTGAAAATTCGGAAGTCATGCGTAAAAAGATTTTGACGAACCTTGCCCATCTCGGCGTCAAGCTCGACGATACGGCGAATGACGGCGACAAGCCCGCCATTCATGCCGCCGACAGCGCGATAAAGGTGTATGTCATCAAGACCGACGAAGAGCTGATGATGGCGCGGCATGTGACCAAGGTCATGACCCCGCCTGCCGCCCCCAAACCCGCGCCGAAAAACCCCGCGCCGTAATACCTAATTGGGGACGAGAACGCCCTCGATAATCACGGCAAGTTTGGCAACATATTGCGTGCCCGCGCCGTCGAAGTCGACCCAGACCTCGGTGTTGGCGCCCGCAAATTTGTGTTCGACGAAGTCCTCGTAGACAGCCAGCAGCGGGTCAATATCAAGCTCGAAGAACAGCGAGTCCGCGCCGTTGCCGTAGTCCTTGATGACGTCGGCGGTGGAGAAGATGCTGTCGGAGTCGAAATAGAAAATGTCATCATCCGCGCCGCCGGTCAGCGTGTCTTTGCCCGCCCCGCCCGCCAGCGTGTCGTTACCCGCCCCGCCCGTCAGCGAATTCGCGCCCGTATTGCCGGTGAGGGTATTGTTTTCGCTGTTGCCAGTGCCGTGGATGCCGGAAGTGCCGGTCAGCGTCAGGTTTTCAACATTTGCATGGTTTGCGATCGAGAAGGTGATGGCGCTCTTGACGGTATCGTTGCCCTCGCCCACGCCTTCGACGATTTTTCCAACCGCCTGTTCGCCGGTGCTGTCGACAATATACACGTCGTCCTCGAGGCCCCCGATCAGGGTGTCGATGCCCTTGCCGCCGTCGAGGGTGTTCTTGCCGTCGTTGCCGGTAATGGTGTTGGCGACCGTGTTGCCGATGCCGTTGATATCGGCGAAGCCGCCGAGCTGGAGGTTTTCCATGCCCTTTACCAGCGAGTAGGTCTGGAGGATGGAAGTAACGTCGTCGACGCCAGAAGCGTCCTTGATAAGGTCGGCGAAACTGTCGACGCTGTAGCTGTCGTTACCCGCCCCGCCGTCCATGGTATCGGCACCCAGGCCGCCGTTGAGGGTGTTGTTGAAGGCGTTGCCGATGATGATGTTGTTAGAAACGTTGCCCGTGCCGACGAGAGCCAACGCGCCGAAGAGCGTGAGGTTTTCCACGGATTGAGAATCAACCTGGCTGAGGCTGTAGTCGCAGGTCGCATTGACCTGGTCTTTGCCGCCACCGAGTGTAGAATCGTCGATGACATCCGCCGAGACATCCACAATATAAAGGTCGTCGCCCTTGCCGCCAATCAGGGTATCA
>JAYUPV010000367.1:0-4018 GCA_043759865.1 Alphaproteobacteria bacterium
TCGGCGTTCTCGGAAAGGTCGCCGTGCGAGCGTGCTTCGGCGATGGCCTCGATAATGGCGGGGCGCTCGACCGATTTCAATTGGCGGATTTCGTCCTCGAGGCGCTGGTGGCCGCCGGCGGTCATGGGTATTTTCTGGATAGACATCGAATAAGTCCCTTTAAAAAAAACAAATAAGGACTCCGTCATGCACATATGCTGTGCATCGGGGTCCTGTGGTGGTTCTATATAATTCAAGCCGCTTTGAGGTATTCCTGCAGCGACTTTACATCAAACGGCCCCGACTGGCGGAGAGCGGCGATAGCGTCTACGGCCGCCTTTGCCCCGGGGATCGTCGTGTAGTAGGCGATTTTATTCTGTAACGCGGCGCGGCGCAAGTTAAAGTCATCGACCACGGCCTGCGGGCCATCGGTGGTATTGAGCATCAGGGCGATCTCCCCGTTGATCATTGCATCGAAGATATGTGGTTGACCTTCATAGACTTTATTGACTTTCTTGGCCCTGACTCCGGCCTCGACCAGGTGCCGTGCCGTGCCGCCCGTGGCGACGATATTAAAGCCCATATCGGCGAGGCGCACAGCGAGGGGGATAATCATGTTTTTGTCAGAATCACGCACCGAGATGAATACTGTGCCGGCAATGGGCAGCCTGGAGCCGGCGCCGATGCGCCCCTTGGCGAAGGCGCGGCGGAAGTCACGGTCGATGCCCATGACCTCGCCGGTCGACTTCATTTCGGGGCCCAGAACCGCATCCACCTTCGGGAAGCGGGCGAAGGGGAAGACGGGAACCTTCACCGCGACATGGTCGAACTTGCGGTGATGCACCACGCCTTCGGACTTCAGGGTGGAAATTTTTTCGCCGGTCATGATGCGCGTGGCGGCCTTGATAACGGGCACGCCCGTCGCCTTGGCGACAAACGGCACGGTGCGCGAGGCGCGGGGGTTCACTTCCAGCACATATATATCGTAGTGGTCGAGGTTGGCGGGGTCGCGGCTTTGCTTGACGGCGAACTGCACGTTCATGAGGCCGACCACGCCGAGCGCCTTTGCCAGCGTCATCGTCTGGTCCATGAGGTCAATCACGATTTCCTGACGCAGCGAATAGGGCGGCAGCGAACAGGTGCTGTCGCCGGAATGGATGCCCGCTTCCTCGATATGCTCCATCACACCCGCGATGAAAGTTTCTTTGCCGTCGCACAGCGCGTCGACATCGACCTCGATGCAGTTTTGCAGGTAGTTGTCGATGAGAACGGGGCTGTCGCCCGAGACCTGCACGGCGGTCGTGATGTAGCGGCGCAAACCGTCCATGTCATGCACGATTTCCATGCCGCGCCCGCCGAGAACGTAAGAGGGGCGGAGGACAAGCGGGAAGCCGACATCATGCGCCACTTTCTCGGCTTCTTCCGCCGAGCGGGCGATGCCGTTGGCGGGCTGCTTCAGCTTGATTTTGTGGATGAGCTTGGCGAAACGCTCGCGGTCTTCGGCGAGGTCGATGGCATCGGGGCTGGTGCCGAGGATTTTGACACCCGCCTTTTCAAGCTCCGCGCAGAGCTTCAACGGAGTCTGCCCGCCCAGCTGCACGATAACGCCCAGCAGTTCGCCCTTTTCCTGCTCGACATGGATAATGTCGAGGACTTTTTCGGCGGTGATGGGTTCGAAATACAGGCGGTCGGAAGTATCGTAATCGGTCGACACGGTTTCGGGGTTGCAGTTGATCATGATGCTCTCGATGCCCTTGTCGCGCAGCGCGAAAGAAGCATGGACGCAGCAATAATCAAACTCGATGCCCTGGCCGATGCGGTTGGGCCCGGAGCCGATGATGATGACTTTCTTCCTGTCGCTTGGCGCGGCTTCGCAGACGCCCAGTTGCGTGCCGTTCGCTTCGTAGGTCGAGTACATATATGAAGTGTTCGACGGAAATTCGGCGGAGCAGGTATCGACCCGCTTGAACACGGGCTTCACGCCCGCTTTCTGGCGAAGCTTGGTGACTTCCTCGGGCTTTTTGCCGATAAGCTCGCCGATGCGCGCATCGCTGAAACCAAGCTGCTTGGTTTCCACCCACTCGGTGAAGTTTTTGGGCGCGCCGTGCTTTTTCAGGTGTTCTTCGTGGTCGACCAGTACCTTGATGCGTTCGGTGAACCATGTGTCGAATTTGCAATGCTTGTAAATCTCGGCGACGCTGAAGCCGTGGCGGATGGCCTGCGCCACGACCATCACGCGGTCGGGGCGCGGCTGCGAAAGCGCGGCCACGATATGCTGCTCGTTGTAATCGACGCCGGACGGAACAAGCTGCATTTCCTTGAGGCCGGTAAGTCCGGTTTCGAGCGAGCAAAGCGCTTTTTGCAGCGACTCTTCAAACGTGCGGCCCATGGCCATCACTTCGCCCACCGATTTCATGGAGGTGGTCAGGTGCGCTTCCGTTCCCTTGAATTTTTCAAAGTTGAAACGCGGAATTTTGGTGACGACATAGTCAATCGTCGGCTCGAACGAGACGGGCGTGGTGCCGGTGATGTCGTTTTTGAGTTCATCAAGCGTATAGCCGACCGCCAGTTTTGCAGCGACTTTGGCGATAGGGAAGCCGGTTGCCTTTGACGCGAGCGCCGAAGAGCGGCTGACGCGCGGGTTCATCTCGATCACGACCATGCGCCCGTCTTTCGGGTTCACGGCGAACTGCACGTTCGACCCGCCCGTCTCGATGCCGATGCCGCGCAGCACGGCGATCGAGGCATTCCGCATGATCTGGTATTCTTTGTCGGTCAGCGTGAGCGCGGGGGCGACGGTGATGCTGTCGCCGGTATGGATGCCCATCGGGTCGATGTTTTCGATGGAGCAGATGATGATGCAGTTGTCGTTTTTGTCGCGCACGACCTCCATCTCGTATTCTTTCCAGCCGAGAACGGATTCCTCGATAAGGACTTGCTTGATCGGCGAGGCTTTCAGGCCCTGCTGCACGATTTGTTCGTATTCGTTGCGGTTGTAGGCAATGCCGCCACCCGTGCCGCCGAGGGTGAAAGAGGGGCGGATGATGGCGGGCAGGCCGACATAGTCGAGCATGTCCATCGCTTCGGCATAGGTGTTGACAGTGCGGCCCTTGGCGCATTCGAGGCCGAGCTTGTCCATTTCCTTCTTGAACAGGTCGCGGTCTTCTGCGAGCTCGATGGCGCGCTGCTTTGCGCCGATCAGCTCGATGCCCAGTTTTTCAAGCGTGCCGTTTTTCGCGAGATCGAGCGCGGTGTTTAGCGCCGTCTGGCCGCCCATCGTGGGCAGCAGCGCATCGGGCTTTTCTTTCGCCAAAATCATGGCGACGATTTCGGGAGTGATGGGCTCGATGTAAGTCGCGTCGGCAAGGTTCGGGTCGGTCATGATGGTGGCGGGGTTCGAGTTTATAAGGACAACCCTGTACCCCTCGTCCTTCAGCGCCTTGCACGCCTGGGTGCCGGAGTAGTCGAACTCGCAGGCCTGGCCAATAATAATGGGTCCAGCGCCGATGATGGCGATGGATTTAATGTCCGTGCGTTTGGGCATGAGGACCAGTTCCCTTGTTTGCGGGTGATTTTGATGAAATTACGGCACGCTACCCTTCACGTCAAGTAAATGTATGGGGTAAAAGCGTGGAAAATCCGGTCAATAACGGGACGAAAAGGGTTTTTATAATAATTTCCTGCCTATTTCGTCGCGCGCGCGGGTGCAAGCGACGGCTTGAAGGTCAGCACGCCCAGCATATCGGTATGGTCGTCCGTCCACAGCGGCGCATCGGGCGGCGGTGCCAGCTCCACCCAGCCGTACTCGTTCAGCGGCGACAGGCTTGCTTTTGGTCGCGCCATTACCAGCCAGATGGACGCCGCCGCATGGGTCGAACTGTCGGGCGGGATGTCGAGCACGAAGCGCGTCCTCAGGCCAAGCTCGTCAGCAATGCGCAACAGCGGCGCGGCCAGCATGAAATAGCGGTTGGACAGGTTGAACAGCAGCATGCCCGTGGGTGCGAGCCGGTCAAGATACCCCCGCACGGCCTCGAGCGTC
>JAYUPV010000368.1:0-14069 GCA_043759865.1 Alphaproteobacteria bacterium
GGCGCTTTTTTCAGGAACCGTAAAATGGCGGCGAACAGAAACGCCTCGTACACCAGCACGATCGTCAGCGGCACAATGCTGAAGGGATTAATGGGGGTCAGTTTCGGGTGCAGGTACATCGGCGTCACCACCCCCGCCCCCATGATGAGGGCGAGATGGATGAGGAAGTATTCGTTTATCAAAAACTTCCGGAAGGTTTTTTTGAGAGAAAGCGGCATGGCTTATTTTACCGCAATTTGCAACGCAAAGGGAAGCGGAAGAAAGTTTAAGGTATTAAGAACATTGGCTCTTTTGCCAAACTATTGACATAATATACTCATGCCTGTTATATTCATTCCCAAGCCGAGTGCCTCTCCGGACTGCGCGGTTTTATACGTTTCCCGCCTGTCTGCCTAACGCACGACCTGCAAAACAGCATCGACAACCGCGCCCCACGCGCCGCTGAACAGGAGTGAAACGCTATGACCGAGAAGAATCCGTCCAATCTCAAGCTGAAAACCTTTTTCGAAAACGCTAATGACCTTCTCGACCAACGCGATGCCGACGCCGCAGAGATGGCAGCGCGGCAGGACGCCCTGTCTAAAGAGCGGCGGCTACGTGCAGCCAAGGCCTGGCGGCAAAACGCGGCGCTGAAAAAAAACCAGACCGGGATTTACAAGCAGTATTTAAAGGATGGACTGGAAAGCCTTGCCAAAATGAAGACGCGCGGAGGCAAGAAGATTTTCGAAGTTGCCCTCAATCCCGATGCACAATCTTACAGCACCTGCCTCGGTCGCGATGCCCCTGCACTCGAGATTGAATTGCGCCATGTGGAAAGCGACCGGACGGTAACCGTCATGCTCTTAAACGAAAACTTTGCGAACATTTCTTTCGATGGCGGGCGCAGCAGATATTACAGCACACCGCGAGAGGCGCTGAAAGACATGGCCAAAAGCGCCCTCGCATGGGCACCCAAAGAGGTGGAACAGCTGGCCCGCAAGCAAAACAAACCCAAACCCCGCGCTCCGGGGCGCTAAACGGCCGGACGACTTTGTTTTTCCTCCAGATTCTCCCTCCTTGAAAGAGGCGGTGAATATAAGGTAAAACCTTATAACGCATCGCAGCATTTTTTCAGGAGAATCCCCCATGTCCAAGACCGTCGCCCTCAGCCGCCTGCCCCATGCAGATGGCCTGAACCTGCCCAAATACGCGACCGAGCTTTCGGCGGGGCTTGACCTTGAAGCCGCGATTGATGCGCCTGTAACGCTGAAGCCGGGCGAGCGGCAGCTTATCGCCACAGGCCTTGCGATTGCGCTGCCAGAAGGCTACGAAGCGCAGATCCGCCCCCGCTCCGGCCTTGCTTTCAAGAACGGCGTGACGGTTCTCAATTCCCCTGGCACCATCGATGCCGATTATCGCGGCGAAATAAAAGTCATCCTCGCCAATCTCGGCACCGAGCCCTTCACAGTCGAGCGCGGCATGCGCGTGGCGCAAATGGTTGTGGCGCAATATACGCGCGTGAACTGGAACGTGGTCGAGCAGCTCGACGAAACGGCGCGCGGCGCGGGCGGCTTCGGCTCGACCGGCACCGTCACCAAAAAAGCCTCATAGGAGATTATAATGACTGTCCAGCCCAAGATGTCCGCCGCAGCGGAATGCGAAGTCGAATGCCGTGGCAAGATTTACAACAACATCTGGGAAACCATCGGCAACACGCCCCTCGTCCGCATCCCAAGACTTTCGGCGGAGCATGGGGTGAAGGCCGATATTTTGCTGAAGCTCGAATTCTTCAACCCTCTTTCAAGCGTTAAGGACCGCCTTGCGCTGTCCATGATCGAGGCGGGCGAGGCTGCCGGAAAAATCAAGCAGGACACCGTCATCATCGAGCCGACCTCGGGCAATACCGGCATCGGCCTTGCCTTCATCTGCGCGGCGAAGGGTTACCGCCTGATTTTGACAATGCCGGAAAGCATGTCGTTTGAGCGGCGCAAGATGCTGCGGCTGTTCGGCGCGGAAATCGTGCTGACCCCCGCCGACAAAGGCATGAAGGGTGCGGTGCTGCGCGCGGAAGAACTGGCTAAGGAACATAAAAACGCCTTCATCCCGCAACAATTCGACAACCCCGCCAACCCGGAAATCCACCGACGCACCACAGCCGAAGAAATCTGGCGCGACACCGGCGGCAATGTCGACGTGCTCATTTCCGGCGTCGGCACGGGCGGCACGCTCACCGGCGTTTCCCAAGTTTTGAAGGCGCGAAAGCCCGGTTTCCACACCGTTGCGGTCGAACCTGCGGACAGCGCGGTTTTGTCCGGCAAGCCCCCGGGCGCTCACAAGATTCAGGGCATCGGCCCCGGTTTCGTGCCGGGCGTGCTGGAAACAAGCCTTATCGACGAAATCATCACTGTCACCAACGACGAGGCCTATTCCATGATGCGCCACACCGCGAAGACCGAAGGCATTCCCGTCGGCGTGTCGTCGGGTGCTGCCATCACGGCGGCGATACAAGTCGGCAAACGCCCCGAAATGGCAGGCAAAACCATTGTTGCCATCATCGCGAGCATGGCAGAGCGTTACCTGTCCCTCCCCCCCTTCAAGGATCTGGAAGGTTAGACGGCCTTAAGTTTCGCTTAAGAACCGACAGCCATTAATCACCGCATGAAACAAGCATTCAAATATTTCTGGCTGAAGTTAAAGCCCTTTTTCCTGCTGTTCCTCGCCTGCGAAACGGTCATCCGTGCGGTGCTGATGGTTTATGCGCATAACGACATCGCAGGCGCGGGTGTCGCCATCCCCGCCAGCCTGCTGGTCGGTTTTGCCTTCGACCTTGCGGCTTTCGCCTATTTCCTCATTCCGCTCGGACTTTATTTCGCCTTTGCGCGGCAGGAGAAAAAGGCCGGACGCATCGCCGCGACCGTGCTCTTTTTCATCGTGGCCTATGTCTTGATGTTCTGCAGCGTTTCGGAATTTTTCTTCTGGGACGAGTTCCAGTCGCGCTACAACTTCATCGCCGTCGATTACCTCGTTTACACCAACGAAGTCATCGGCAATATCCGCGAGTCCTATCCCGTCGGCCCCGTCATGAGCGCGATTGCGCTCGCTGCCGCCGCATTGTCGTTCCTGTACTACCGCAGGAGCGTTCCCGCCGCGCCGCAAACACCGTACCGTCTGGCGATTGTGCTGGGCGCCGTTGCGGTTTCGGTTCTGTCCTTTTTCACCTTCAACAGCAGCTATGCCGATATCAGCGCCAACCGCTACCTGAACGAAATCGCGCACAACGGCGTTTATCAGCTGTTTTCGGCCTTCCGCAACAACGAGCTGAGCTATGACCAGTTTTATGCCACGCTGCCCCGCGAAAAACTCGTGACCGCGCTGCAAACCGAGCTGGGGATCACGGCAAAAAAAGGCGCGGCGGCGACGCCGGAAAATACCTCGCCACTCGACCATACGGTGAAGGCAAAGGGCGCGGATAACCGCTACAACCTCGTCCTTATCACCGTCGAAAGCCTCAGCGCCGAGTTCCTCGCCACCTTCGGCAACAAGCAGAACCTGACGCCGAACCTCGACAAGCTGGCCAACGACTCGCTGTTTTTCACCAACCTCTACGCCACCGGCACGCGCACGGTTTACGGGCTTTCGGCCATCACCCTCGGCATGCCGCCGGTCGCCGGCAACGCCATCGTGCGGCAGCCCGGCAACGGCAAGCTCGCCAGCCTCGGCTCGGTGCTGCGCGACAAGGGCTACTCGACGAAATTCATTTACGGCGGCTTCGGCTATTTCGACAACATGAACGCGTTTTTCTCCGCCAACGGCTATGACGTCGTCGACCGCAACAGCCTGTCGAAAGAAGAAATCAATTTCGCCAATGTCTGGGGCGTGGCGGATGACGACCTGTACCGCCGCGTGCTGAAGGAAAACGACAAGGAACACGCGGCAGGGCGGCCGTTTTTCGACATGGTCATGACCACCACCAACCACCGCCCCTACACCTATCCCGAGGGCAAGATAGACATTCCCTCGCATACCGGACGGCCGGGCGGCGTGAAATACACCGACTACGCCATCCATGATTTTCTGCAGGAAGCGAAAAAGAAGCCGTGGTTCGACAACACCATTTTCGTCATCGTCGCCGACCACACCGCCGGCAGCGCTGGCAAGAGCGAGCTTGACCCTTCCAAATACCACATCCCCATGTTCATCTACGCGCCCGGCATCGTGAAGCGCGGCAAGGTGGACTGGATGGCGAGCCAGATCGACATCGCGCCGACCCTTTTGGGGCTCATGGGCATCAGCTATGAGAGCCGCTTCTACGGCAAGGACCTGATGAAAACGCGCCCCGGCCGCGCCTTTGTTTCAAACTACCAGAAACTCGGCTACCTGACGGAAGACGGGCTTGTCATTCTCTCGCCCGTGCGTCAGGCGACGTTTTACAACAGCAAAAACGAAGCGGCGAAACTGCCCGCCGACAAGCTACAAACCGCCATCGCCTATTTTCAAGGAGCATCCCAATGGCGGAACTGGAGCAAACAGCCCTGACCACGCGCCGCCTGACATGGGCGTGGCTTGCGGTCTTTACCGTCACTTATGCCGCCAGCCTGTATACGCTGAATTTCGGCCTGCCGTTTGACCACGCGCTATCAGAGCTGTTCATCACGCGCCCCTGCACGGCGAAAAATTATTACAGCTGCTGGGTGTTCGACAAAAGCAACGCTCTTTACACCTTCATCCTGCATACCGCGCCGAACGCGCTGTTCACCTTCGTCGCCGTCGTCGCCGCGCTTGTATTCGTAGCGGGATTTTTCAAGCCGCGCGCGCGTCCCTACCGCGAGCTGAGCCTGATGCTGGTCATCGGCATCGGCGGCGTGTCGGGTCTTGTTTCGCTGCTCAAGAACGTCACGGGGCATTACTGCCCCGCGCAGCTGGCTTTTTTCGGCGGGCCGGTCGGCGATGTGCCGCCGCCGCGTCCGCGTGCGGCCTGTTACCCCGCAGGCCACCCCTCGCCCGGTTTTGGCCTGATGGTGCTGTATTTCAGCGCCCTGCCCCTTTTCTGGCGGCGTTTCGGGCTTTATGCGGGGCTTGGCTGCGGCAGCCTGCTCGGCTTTATCCAGATTGCGCGGGGCGAGCATTTCCTGAGCCACAACATCGCCTCCGCCTTGACCGCCGTATTCGTGGGGGGTATTGTCTGGCTCATCAACAGACACCTTGAAACAGGACTGCATGAGGCTGCTGGTAGTCGAAGACGACCTGATGATCGGTGAAAGCCTTCAGCATGCGCTGAAGGCTGGCGGTTATGCCGTCGACTGGACCCAAAACGGCGATGAAGCCCTGCTCGCCCTCAAAGATTCAAGCTACGACCTCGTGCTGCTCGACCTCGGCCTGCCCGGAAAATCGGGTATCGATGTTTTGCACTCGCTGCGCGAGAAAAAGAACAACGTGCCGGTGCTGATCCTGACCGCGCGCGACACGGTGAGCGACCGCGTCGCAGGGCTCGACGGCGGCGCGGACGACTATCTCGCCAAGCCGTTTTCGCTCGAAGAACTTGAAGCGCGCATCCGCGCCATATTGCGCCGCAAATCCGGCGGCTCGGGGCCGCTTATCCTGTGCGGTGCGCTCGAGCTCAACCCCGTCACCAAGGAACTCGCCTGCGGCAAAACGGCGGCGCAGCTGTCGGCGCGCGAATACGCCATCATGCACGCGCTCATGGAACGCCCGGGCGCGATACTCTCCCGCGCGCAGCTCGAAGAACGGCTCTACGGCTGGAACGAGGAAGTGGGCAGCAACGCCGTCGAGGTGCATATCCACGCCCTGCGCAAAAAATTCGGCAAAGATATCATCCGCAACATCCGCGGCATGGGGTATATGGCGGCGAACGCATGACCTCCATCCGCTGGCTGCTGCTCAAATCGCTCATGACCGCGCTGCTGCTCGGCACGCTCGGCCTCTCCGTCTTCACCTATTTCGGCACGAGGGAAGAAGTGAACGAGCTGTTTGACGGGCAGCTGCGCCAGATGGCCTATACCATCCAGAGCCAGGAAGACGAGAGCGCGGGTCCGCGCCAGAAAGAGCCCGTCAAAAGCGCCACGCCCGGCTCGACGCGCGCCTATGTGAAGGGCGAAAAGGAATTCCTGATACAGATATGGAGCACCTCGGGCGTGCTGCTTTATTCGTCGCACCCCGCCATCAATTTTCCGGCGCAGAAAAAACGCGGCCTTGCAACCATCGAATATGAAGAAGAAGACTGGCGCGTTTTCTGCCTGCCGGAGGCGAACGATATCGTGCAGGTCTCGCAGCCGGTCAACGGGCGCGACACGCTTATCGGCGAAATCGCGGTCAAGATGCTGTTCCCTGCCTTGATGCAGTTTCCGATACTCGGGTTTTTCGGCTGGATGGCCGTGCGGCGCGGGCTTGGCCCCTTGAAGGAAGTGTCGTCGGAAGTCGGGCTGCGCACGCCCGCCGCCATGACATCCATCGACCTTGGAAAAGTGCCGGAGGAAATCCAGCCGCTCGGCAAAGCGATCAACGAATTGCTGGCGCGGCTTGACAGCGCGATGACGCTGCAGCGCCAGTTCACCGCCGACGCCGCGCACGAACTGCGCACGCCGCTTGCCGCCGTACAACTGCAAATGGAGCTGCTGCAGCGCGCGAAAACCGACGCGGATAAAACCGAGGCGCTGCAAAAACTCTCTCAAGGCGTGGAGCGCTGCATCCGCCTTGCCCAGCGATTGCTGGTTTTCGCCAAGGTCGAACCGCAGGAAAGGCTCGCCCGGCACCTTTCCGTCCGGCTCGATGCCATGGTGCGCGAGACGCTGGGTTTTTTCACGCAGCTCGCGCTCAAAAAAGGCGTCGATCTAGGCCTTGCGCATATCGCGCCAGCAGCGGTTCAGGGCGACGCGGGACAGCTGCAGATACTTTTGAACAACCTTGTCGACAACGCAGTGCTTTACACGCCCGAAGGCGGCAGCGTGACTGTCAGCATCGGATCGTCGGGCGGCAGGGCAGTGCTGGAAGTTTCCGACAACGGCCCCGGCATCCCCGAAGCCGAGCGCGAACGGGTTTTCGACCGTTTTTACCGCATCACCGGCACCAAGACGCAAGGCACCGGCCTCGGCCTTGCCATCGTGCGCAAAATCGCCGAGCAGCATGGCGCGGATGTTACGCTGCACACCGGTGCGGGCGGCAGGGGGTTGTCGGTCAAAGTCTCGTTTCCGGCTTAAGCTCCGCTTAAGTCATGCATTATAAGGTCACGCAATGAAAATACTGGCATCAGGCTACAAAAAATTTCTCACGCTCCTGCTGGGGATCGCGAGCGGCGGCTATCTCGGCTACCTGTTCCTGACGGGAAACTTCCACGAGGTCGTGCCGGACGAGCTTTACCGTTCCGGCCAGCTCGACCCCGAGCAGATCGCGCTCTACCAAAAACGCCACGGCATCCGCACCGTCCTCAACCTGCGCGGCGAAAACACCGGCATGGAATGGTATGACAAGGAAATAGCGGCGACGAAAAAACTCGGCATCAAGCATCTCGATTTCAGGATGTCCGCCAAACGCGAGCTGAGCACCACGCAGGCATTGCAACTGATCGATATTATGCGCACGGCGCCCAAGCCGCTGCTGATCCATTGCCATTCGGGCGCAAACCGCACGGGCCTTGCGGCGGCGCTTTATCTTGCGGGCGTCAAGCGGCGCGGAGAGGAAATTTCCGAGAGGCAGATTTCCCTGCGCTACGGGCATTTCCCGCTCTGGTTCTCCGACAGCTATGCGATGGACCGGACGTTTGAAAAAATGGAAACAGCGCTTTTCGGCTGGCCTTCGTGATAAAACAAAACCCCGCCGCAAATGCGGCGGGGCTCCATTCCGTCCGGGTTTCTCCCTAAAGTGATTACATACGCATGCCGACGACCGGCGCGGGCGCAGGTGCGGGTGCCTTGACCTTCGCGGCGACATCGGCTGCGGCCTTGAAATCGGCTGCACTTGCCTTGGTGCCGAGGGTCGAGGGGGCTGCGTCGTCATTCGCGGGACCACCCGGCAGGCTGGCCTCGACGGATGCAGCGCGATCCTTTGCCCAGTCGCGGGCGCCCTTGTAATCGGCCACGACCTGACCGAGCGCTTCCTTGAAAAAGCCGCCGGCCTTCTTGAAAAAGCCCACTGCTTTTTCACGCCACGGCTTGTGCGCTGTCACGGCGGCCGCGCCGCCGATTGCCGCAACGGCTGCCACGACGGGAGCCGCAGTTACGAACGCTGCCAGTACAGGTAGTGCGAACCATGAAGCAACAGTCACCGCGCCCAGGAATAGATACGAGCCAAGATGGCCCAGCTTTCCTGCGGGTGCCGCCGCATCTTCATCGGTTTTTACAGGGGTCAGTTCCATCAATGTGCCTCACTTTGTTGTTAAACGTCCTTCTTCTGAAGGGTTGCTAAAAGCTTAGCAGAAGGGAGGGTTCTGTCAATTTTATGAGCAGCGTTAAGCTATATTCATTATATATTTCAAGATATTAGTATATGGGGTGCATAGGTAACACAAATGCATGAATTGAGCATAAATCACGCTTTTCGGGCGAATCTGATTCGGTTTTCAAGCACAAAAAGTCATCCCTCGCGAGAGCGGCGTTTCAATTCTTTACTGAGTTGTGCCGTGTTCACTATTGCGACTTTTTGCCCTGATTGTTGAATTCTTCGTATGTCCACCAATGCTTATCGCGGATGGCTGCTTCTTTTTCGAGGATATGGTCGATTGCACTTTGCAACACCGTGACAACATGTGATGTGCTGATTTTCTTTATAAAGAATTTGCGGATATATGGCTTATGCGGAGAGATGGAACAGAGAAAACCATCTGGATATTCTTCATAGTTCCGGCAATCAATCCATAAATCGAATTCTTTATTTTTGATCTGAAACATCCAGCCCCAATCTTCGGCAAACGGTTCTGTTCCGATTAAGTAGCCTCGCTCACGAAGCCTGCCGCACAGAAAATCAGCCAGACGCTTGCCCCATATACCGGGATTCACCAGTTCGTCCTCGTCTGGAAATGGTGGAAATATATCCGTGCGAAATTCAACAACTGTTTTCAATCCGCTGTCTTTTTTAACAAATCTAGCTTCTTCGAAACGTAGAAATTTCTGCTCTGCGAGCATTTTCACCAAAGGCAGAGCTTCATCGTCTGCCCACATATCCGAGGGCTTGTCGTGAAATGACAGAATTGTTTTGCCATCCACAGTCAAAGAAAAGTCGATTACGGATTTGAATGTTTTATTCGTGCACCACAATGCAGCATCACCACTTGGTATTTTGTGATTTATTTTTACGACGGCTGATGGGTAGAACTCGACAAAAGCCTTGATCACTGCGGAATAACGCGTGGTTTCGATTGTGAGCATAAGTTATTCCCAGACCGTGGCTAGCCCAATGCGAAGGTATTGAAACTCATTTTTACGAAATTTAGCCCAAAAGTACAGACCAATTAGAGCGCGGCGCAGGTTGAAATGTCGGCGCATGCGGCATAATAACCGCCGTCCGCGTATTTGAACGTTATCGAGGCAAGCTCGGCAAAAATAATATCAGGGCTTCGGTGCTTCGGGTGCTGCGGCCGGCTGCGCCCCGATAACGGGCAGAGCAACCTGCACCACCGTTTCAGGCTTGTGCGCCGCTGCGGTGAATTGCAGCTGGCTGGAGCCGCCACGGAAAGCAGCCGTTGCCTGCTCGATGGAAGCGGCTTTTTCCGCCGTTTTCTTTTCGCGGCGCTTGCCCCACCAGTTGGTGACGCGATGGAAGTCTTCTTTCACGTGTGATTTCAGGTCGCGCGCGAAATCTTTTGCCTGATCGCCGATTTTCTTCAGCTTGCCGCGCACGTTTTCGCTGAGCGAAGCGCCCGCAAGCGTTCCTACAGCCGCCACAAAAGTCAGCACCGGAAACGACACCGCAATCGCAAGACCCCAGAGGCCTGCCGTCAGCGAGCCGACCGCCGCAAGATAGGTCGGGATTTTATCGGCGCGGACGTGAGTATTTTTAGCTTCGTCGGACATGGGTGCCTCTTTGAAAATATACTTGAAATCGGCTCCATAATACCGTCCGAAGTCGCCAAGTCAAGGGGTTAGCGGCAGGTTTCCTACCCTTGCAAAACCCCCTCAAAACCACTAAAAAGTATCTATGCAAAATAGCCTCGAAAAACCGCCGGAAGAACAGGCAGCGCCCGCACAGCCCGCTCATGTGACGCCCATGATGACTCAATACATGGCGGTCAAGGAGCAGCATAAAGACTGCCTGCTGTTCTACCGCATGGGCGATTTTTACGAGTTGTTTTTTGACGACGCCGTGAAGGCCTCCGCCGCGCTCGATATCACGCTGACAAAACGCGGCGCACATCAGGGCGGCGAGATCCCCATGTGCGGCGTGCCGTGGCACAGCCACGAAGCGTATCTTGCGCGACTTATCAAGATGGGTTTCAAGGTCGCGATCTGCGAACAGGTGGAAACGCCCGAGGAAGCAAAACAGCGCGGTGGCTACAAGGCGCTGGTGCGCCGCGATGTCACGCGTGTCGTGACCGCAGGCACGCTGACCGAAGACACTCTGCTCGAAAAAAACGCCAACAACTATCTCGCGGCTCTGGCCGAAGTGGGCGGTGCGGTGGGTGCTGCGTGGCTCGACCTTTCGACCGGCGAATTTACCTTGCAGCCCGTTCTACCCCGCGACCTTGGCGCAACGCTCGGCCGTGTCGACCCCGGCGAGATTTTGACGCCCGAGAAAATGACCCAGAACGAAGACCTGTTCGAGGTTTTCGCTGATTACAAACAACGCCTCACCATCCAGCCCAATTCGCGTTTTGACAGCGAGAACGCGCGCAAGCGGCTTGAAAAAATGTTCGGCGTTTCGACGCTCGAAAGTTTCGGAGGTTTCTCCCGCGCTGAAATCGCGGCGGCGGGCGCGCTCATCGATTACGTCGAGCTGACGCAAAAAGGCAAATTCCCGCGTCTCTCCGCCCCGCGCCAGCTGCCCGCCGGTTCCGTCATGGAAATCGACGGCGCCACGCGCCGCAACCTCGAACTCACGCACACCATGAGCGGCGCGCGCCACGGCAGCCTGCTGCACACGATTGATCGCAGCATCACCGGCGCGGGTGCGCGGCTGATGGCGAAACACCTTTCCATGCCCCTCACCGACCCCGCCGAAATCGGCCGGCGGCTCGATATGGTTTCCTTTTTCTTCAACCACGCAGGTGTGCGCGGCGAAACGCGCGGATTTTTACAGCAATGCGCCGATATAGAGCGCTCGCTTGCGCGCCTCAGCCTCGACCGTGGCGGCCCGCGCGACCTTGCCGCCATCCGCGACACGCTTTCGCAAACCGTGCAGCTTCACCGCCTCATCAGCCAGGGCAAGACCGCGCTCGAGGCCGGATTGCCCGAAGGCTTGCAGGCCGCACTTGATGTGCTGAAGCTCTGGGGCGCGCACCATCCGCTGATCGACCAGCTGGAACGCGCTCTTGCACCTGAATTGCCCGTGCTGGTGCGCGAGGGCGGATTCATTGCCCACGGTTATTCGCCCCGCCTTGATGAACTGAAAATGCTGCGCGACGACAGCCGCCAGCACATCGCAAAATTGCAGGCCGAATATATACAGCTGACAGGCGTGAACACGCTGAAAATAAAACACAACAACGTCATCGGCTATTACATCGAGGTCACGACCGCGAACGGCGACAAACTGTTCGGCAACACCGCAAAGTTCATCCACCGCCAGACCATGGCAAGCGCCGCAAGATTTACCACCGTCGAGCTTTCGGAACTGGAGCGCAAAATTTCGGAGGCTGCCGAAAAATCGCTCGCGCTCGAGCTTGAATTGTTCGGTCAGCTTTCCCGCGAAGTTTTGTCGCATGCCGAAAACATCGCCAAAACCGCGAACGCCCTTGCCGCCATCGATGTGGCGGCGGCACTGGCCGAGCTTGCGGCGCGCAACGGCTATACCCGCCCGAAGGTCGACGCATCGAATGTGTTTTCGATCGAGAGTGGCCGCCACCCCGTTGTCGAGGCCGCGCTGAAGGACCGCAACGCCAGTTTCATCGCCAATGATTGCAGCCTTGCCGAAGCGACCAAGCTCTGGCTGCTGACCGGCCCGAACATGGCTGGTAAATCGACTTTCCTGCGGCAGAACGCGCTGATCGCGCTGCTGGCGCAAATCGGTTCTTACGTTCCGGCGAAGTCCGCGCATATCGGCGTGGTTGACCGCCTGTTCAGCCGCGTTGGCGCGGCAGACGACCTTGCGCGCGGGCGCTCGACATTCATGGTCGAGATGGTGGAGACGGCGACGATTTTGAATCAGGCGTCACCCCGCTCCCTCGTCATCCTCGATGAAATCGGGCGCGGCACAGCGACTTTCGACGGGCTTTCCATCGCCTGGGCCTGCCTTGAATATTTGCATGAAGTGAACAAGTGCCGCGCGCTGTTCGCAACGCACTACCATGAACTCACCGGCCTCACCGAAAAACTGCCGCGCCTTTCCTGCCACACCATGCGCGTGAAGGAATGGAAAGACAGTATCGTGTTCCTGCACGAAGTCGCCCCCGGCACCGCCGACCGTTCCTACGGCATCCATGTCGCTAAACTCGCAGGCCTGCCGCCCGCCGTGCTGGCGCGCGCCGAGGAAGTTTTAAAAACGCTTGAAAATCCGGTGAGCGGAAAAACCTCAACCAAAAATCTCGGCACAGAATTGCCGCTGTTCAGCGTGATGCCGAAAGAAGCCCCCGCGAAACCCTCCGAAGTCGAAAACCTTTTGAAAAAAATCGACCCCGACGGCCTGTCTCCCAAAGAAGCGCTCGAGGCGCTTTATGCCCTTAAAGAGAAATTAAAAGACAAGTAACATCAAATAGTTAGTGCTTTTTTAATTGACATAACTTTTCAATTTCTGTATAAATATCAGAAGTTTGGGAACAGATTTCATGTCAAAAAATTTCAAAGACCTGCTCGACGGGAAATCGAAAATCGGTGAAGCCGCTGCACAGGCCGTGGGCATCGCGACAATGATGGTCATGGGCGGCGTGTATTCGCCCGTCGCGCTCGTCGGCGCAGGAATGATGCTTTCCGCGCAGCAGGGCGAAGATCTCAGGCAAACTTTCGCAAAAGCCGCCCGCAGGCGCGCGGCGCACAGGGCGGAACAAGTGCAGTATTACATCGACACACTCGGCACCGGCCTGCCCGCCGAGATCGTGGCACCTGTGCGGGCATCATTCATGAAGCGCGGCGCCGCCATTATTTCCTGACGATAAACAGCAGCGGCTTCGGTTCAGCCTGCGGAAGGTATTTCAGGCGGCCAAGGGGCGCAAGCCAATCGGGATGGTTACTTTCACGCACGCGGCGCAGCCAGCTTTTTTCATTTTGCGTTTTGGGACAAAAGAACAGCGCGCCCACGCCGCGCGCCTCCAGCCTTTGCCGCGTCGCTTCCGGCGTTTCATCCCGCGCAATTTCATCAAGCGCGCGCAAACCCTCTCCTTCGCGGTGGTAATTTCCGGCGATGATTTTGTAAGGCGTGAAGAAAATCACATCGCCGCCAATTTCAGGCGGGACATAAAGCGCGTCCTGCATGTCGCCGAGTTTTTTCTGCAACTGACCAGTCTGGACAATGTATCTCATTTGCGACTGGCAGGCCTGCCTGTCATGCGCCGTTTTCTGCGGCGTGGCTGATAGCACCGCACCCGCCAAGCTTGCCGCGACCGTCACTGCAAAAAGGAAGGCATAGGGACGGAACGGGCGCTCGACGCGCCGCATGAGTTTAAGGCGTACGACCCAAGCGGGAAACAGCGGGGCGATAGCGACAATGGCGACAGGCTGGAGGTAATAGGTCCACCGCCCCTGCCCCGCCACCATCACGAAACCCGTTGCCAGCAGCGCGGCAAGGGTGAGCAACTGCGGCTTTTTCCTGTCGCTGCCGCGCCAGCAGGCGGCGATAAGGCAGGCGGCGAAAACCGGCTGCCAGAGATGCGAGATGATTGTGGACAGGCCGCGATCGAACAGCCCCTGCGCCTCGGAAATCGCTCCGAGGAAAGTTTCGGTGATAAAATAATCAACATCCACCATCGGGCCGAACAGGATTTTGGGGAAGAA
>JAYUPV010000369.1:0-3360 GCA_043759865.1 Alphaproteobacteria bacterium
ATTTCCATCGCCCGCGCCATGCTGCGCAACGCGCCGATATTGCTGCTCGACGAAGCAACCTCCGCGCTTGACGCGACATCGGAGCGTCTGGTGCAGATGGCGATAGAACGCTTGCAAAAAGGCCGCACAACCATCGTGGTCGCGCATCGCCTGTCGACCATCATGAACGCGGATATCATCTATGTCATGTCGCAGGGGCGGATTATCGAGAGCGGCAACCACGCCTCGCTGCTCGCTGCCGGTGGTACCTATGCGCGGCTTTACGGCAGCCTGTTGAAGGAATCGGCATGATTTTCCTTGTGCGCGGGATTTTCTTTTTCCTTTCGGTTTATGCGCTGCTCGTGGTCATCGTCTATTTTATGCAACGCAGTCTGCAATATTACCCGTCGAAAGACATGGGCGACGCCGGCATTCTGGCGATGCTGAACATGCAGGTGGTGAAAACAAAAACCGAGGACGGGCTAGAACTCACTTCGTGGTTCACGCCGCCGCAGGAAAAAACCGGCCAGATTATCGTCTATTTCCACGGCAACGCGGGCAATATCAGCGGCCGCGCCGACAAAGCGGGTTTTTACGTCGAGCGCGGCTATGGCATTTATCTCGCGGGCTATCGCGGCTATGGGCAGAACCCCGGCAACCCGACTGAAAAGGGGCTCTACCGCGACGCGCGTGCCGCGATACGCTGGCTGCAAAACGCTGGCTATGAGATCGGCCAGATGGTGTTCTACGGTGAAAGCCTCGGCTCCGCCGTCGCGGTGCAGATGGCATCGGAATTCCAGCCGAAACGCCTTATTCTCGAAGCGCCCATGAGCAGCGCTGTCGATGTGGCGAAGCGCAACTATTTCTATCTGCCGGTCGATTACATGATGAAAGACAGGTTCGACAGCGCCGCAAAAATCGGCAAGGTAACGGCCTCGCTGCTCATCGTGCATGGCGATCAGGACGGCGTGGTGCCGCACGCGCTCGGTAAAAAACTTTTCGAGGCCGCGAACCACCCCAAGGAATTCGTCACCATCGAACATGCCGCGCACAATAACCTGTACGAATTCAAAGCTGGTCTTCCCATTGTGGCATGGCTCGAAAAACAGGCAGAGCAAAAGCCGTGACCGGCAAACAATCGCGCATTTTGAAATGTATCGCGGGGTTGGTCGCGGTCTACCTCGTTGTCGTTGTCGGATATTATTTCGGCCAACGTAGCATGATGTATTTCCCCGAGCTTCCCGACAGCAACCCCGTGCCGAAGCCCGCGACAGTCGGGCTTGCTATGCAGGAAGTGAAATATAAAACGGCGGACGGGCTGGAACTTGTCGCATGGTTCGCGCCGCCGAAGGAAACGGGCGGCTTTGTGGTCGTGGTGTATCACGGCAACGCCGCGAACATCGCCTATCGTGCGCCGATGGCGGCGGAGATGATGCAGCACGGTTACGGTGTTATGATGCCCGAATATCGCGGCTTTGGCGGCAACCCCGGCACGCCGACAGAGGAGGGGTTCTACGCCGATGCGCGAGCCGCCATAAAATGGCTCGAGGAAAAAGGCTACGGCGCAAAACGGCTTATCCCCTATGGCGAAAGCATAGGCACGGGCGTTGCCGTGCAGATCGCAACCGAAATCCAGCCGCCGCTTCTGGTGCTGCAATCACCCTTCACCAGTTTCGTCGATCTTGCCAATCATTATGTGCCTGTGCTGCCGGCAGAGCTGATGCTGAAAGACCGCTATGACAGCCTTGCCAAAATCGGCAAGGTGCGCTCCGCCGTGCTGGTCATTCACGGCGACAGCGACACCGTCATACCCCTCGAATTTGCCAAGAGATTTTTCGATGCCGCGAACGAGCCCAAGCAATTCATCACGCTGCCGAAAGCAGGGCACAATGACATGTACCAATACGGCGCAGGCCCCCGCATCTCGGCATGGATGGATAAACAGTTGAAAAAATAGCCGATTTGACATTTTCCGGAAAATAAGCTACAAAGCCTTCCCATGAAAACCGTGCTGAAACTATCGCTGCAAGACCTTCCTCTGCCCGAACAGGTGCGGCAGGCGGCGGCGTGGGTGGCGGCGGAGGCTGATTTTGTCAGCATCAACGCCGCGAAGATTCCGCACTATGCCGAAAGCCTGCTGGCGAAATATCCGCTGATCACCGCACTCGACCCGCAGCACCACTTTTTGTCGCAGGCATCGCCTGCCGCGACCGCCGCCTATGTGCTGGCGCTCGACAGCGTCAATTTCGGCTCGGGTTATTTCGCGGCGGCGCGCAAAGCGGGTGTGGAGCTTGAATACAACCACGTCGCAGGCGCGCTGAAAAATGCTTTCGCCGAAAGCCGCCTGAACACACCCGAGAAATGGGCCGCCACCACAGCCGAAGAATGCCACGCCGTTTTCAACGTGCCGCAGGGCCGCGATGCGCATCTTGATGAACTCATGCACCTGTTCGCCGTGCATTTGCAGGTCACGGGCCAGCGCGTGATTGCCGAATTTGGCGGCGATGTCATGAAATTGCTCGGCAGCGCCGGAAACTCGGCGGTGAAGCTGGCGGAGATTGTCGCCTCCTGGCCGACCTTCCGCGACGTTACAGCCTATAAGGGCGTTGAAGTGCCGCTTTACAAGCGCGCGCAGATTGTGGCGGCTGATATGTTCCTCGCCCTCGGCGGCAAGCCGCCCGCAAATTTCGCCGATATGGGTGCGCTCACCAATTTCCCCGACAACATGGTGTCGCATGTGCTGCGCTGCGACGGCATTCTCGATTACGATCCGCTGCTGGCTGAACACATCGCCTCGGGCGAATGCCTGACAGCAGGCAGCGCCGAAGAAGTCGAAATCCGCGCCTGCGGTCTGCATGCGGTCGAACTAATGAAGGCCGCACTCGCCGGAACGCACAACGTGACCTCCGTCAACCTCGACCATATCTTGTGGAACAGGGGCTACGAGCCGCAAATCTACAGCCAGCCCGCGCACCGCACTATTTCAGTTTGGTATTAAGTTATTTCCGCTTGTCCAGCGACACGAAAGGACGCTCGACCGGGCCGGTGTAAAGCTGTCTCGGGCGGCCGATTTTTTGTGTGGGTTCCTGAATCATCTCGTTCCAATGGGAAATCCAGCCGACCGTCCGCGCCACGGCGAACAGCACCGTGAACAGGTTGGTGGGGAAGCCCATGGCTTTCAGGATGATACCGGAATAGAAGTCCACGTTGGGGTAGAGCTTTTTCTCGATGAAATACTCGTCCGCCAGCGCCTGTTTTTCCAACTCCATCGCCAGATCAAGCAGGGGGTCCTTGATGCCGAGTTCGCCCAGGACCTCGTAACAGGTGTTGCGCATGATTTCGGCGCGCGGGTCGTAGTTCTTGTACACGCGGTGGCCGAAG
>JAYUPV010000370.1:0-6366 GCA_043759865.1 Alphaproteobacteria bacterium
CAGGTCGAATGGGTGGAGCATCCGAACTGGTTCTTCCTCATGAGCAAGGCCTCAATGCCTTTCATCAACCACACAAACGTGCCCGAAACGCGCTTCCAGTCCGATATCGCGGAATATCCAGCCGACCTTGAAAACTGGGTGCTGAAACCCCTTTTCGCCTATGCGGGCGCGGGCGTGAAGCTGAACATCACGCGCGATGACCTCGATGCGGTGCCCGAAGACAAGCGCAGCCAGTTCATCATTCAGCGCAAAGTCGTCTTCGAAGCCATCGTCGAAAATCCCGACGGCGTGAAGTCCACGCCCGAAGTGCGCGTCATGTATCTCTGGACGGGCGACGAGCCGGAAGCGGCGATTCTGCTCGGCCGTATTTCGCGCGGAAAAATGGCGAACCTGACAGGCGCGCAATTTACGCAGGAAGAAAACTGGGTCGGTGTCGCGCCGGTTTTTGGCGTCGACACCGCGCCGCAGGTAAAACCGCCCCGCCCCGCACCAGCACCCTGACAAATGACAAGACATTGAAGAAACTGCGTTTTTCAGGCAGCGCAGTTTATTGTTATTGACAGAATGTGCCAGAATCGGCGACACTCAACGCCATGACGAACCGCGTGAAAACCGTTTCCGCCCTGCATTCCGTCCAGCATCATCACTGGCATTAAGCCAGTTTTGTTTTTTAGCGGGTTTTAAATCCGCCCCTCCCCAGATAACCGACACCCAACCGCCCCCGATGCTGGAGGCCGATAAGGATTTTCGTCATGACGGACGTACAGAAAAACAAGCAACAGAAAATCGCCACCTTTGACGACGCGCTGCCGCTTTACGCTCCCGCGCCCAAGGACTTCACCGGAAAAATCGGCGTCGAGATCGAAATGCCGCTGGTGAAACAGGGCGCAACGAAACCCGTTATCCCGACCGCGCTTGAAATGCAGGCGTTGCAGAAAAAACTGAAGGACAAGGGCTTTGACGCGCAGCTGGAACCGGCGGGCGTGATCGAATATGCAGGGCCTCCTTTTGCCGTGGGCGACACGCTGAAATTGCTGAAAGCCATGAAAACCGATATCGCCGCTTTTGATGCCGCGATAGCGGAGGCGGGCTACAGCCGTTCCCCCTTTTCCATCGTGCCAACGATCACGAAGGAAGAAGCTCTTGGCAACATGGTCAGCCGCGAACGTTTGACGGCAAGTTTAAAGGCTATGGAAGAGATTTTCGATGCCAACACGCTGCGCCTGCCCATGCTGACCTCGAGCGTGCAGACAAGCTTCAGCCCCGAAGACAACGACCAGCTGTTTAAAATGATGTACCGCGCCTATGCGCTCTCGCCGCTGCTGATGGCATCCACCAATTCATCGAGCGGCTATGTGGTGAACGAGGACGTAAAGATCGATTACATCCCGCGCGCGCAATATTACCTCGGCTATGGCGCTGCAGGCGGTATTTCGCCTGCTTTCCTTGCGTCATCGAACGGCGACGAGCTGGTGCAGAACCACATCAAGGCTGTGTTCAACGCGCCCATGCACTTTGCCTACGATGCCAATGGCGGCATCATTGGCGCAACGGCGGAAAACCGCATCACTTTCGCAAAACTCGTGGAACAGGGGCTGAACACGCAGTCGAACTACGAGCTTGCCGAAACTTTCCTGTACAACGACGTCAAAATCGCCAACCTGCGCGATGAAAACGGCGCTGTCGTCGGCAAGCGCATGGAAGTCAGAGGCGCGGATAGCGGCACTGACCAACCCGTGATGACGGTGCTGATGACGGCAGCGCTTGTGCCCGACGGAAAAGCGGCGGCGGCTTTCGATACGCTTTTGAAAGACTACGGCTTCACCGGAAACCCGAAAGCCGATGCCGCGCTGTTCCTCGCCTCGCGCAAGGCCGTTGTCGAAAACGGCGGCAAGTTCATGGATGTACCCTTCGGCTCCGGCCGCCTGCTCGATTTCGCGGCGGATGTGGCGGGGGGCATACTGGTCAACGCCTATGACGGCAAGGTTCCGGCGAAAGACATGGAACGGATGATGGATGTGCTGATGACGGGAAATACGGATGCAAAGATTTTTGCGGAAAAATTTGCGAGCCTGAAGGATGCGTCGGATTATCTGCTGCAAGCACCGCAAAACGCCGCGAACAACAACCAGCAGCCGAAGGCCTCAGCTAGGCCTTGATGCTCGCGAAAAATTCTTCGCGCAGGGCTGCGTCTTTTTTATAGGCGCCGAGGAAGGTGGTGGTGATGGTCTTGGAGTGGTCTTTCCGCACGCCACGTACTTTCATGCAGAAATGCTCGGCCTCGATGAACACAGCCACGCCCTTCGGCTTGACATACTGGTTGAGAGCGTTGGCGATTTGCGCGGTCAGGCGTTCCTGCACCTGCATGCGGCGGGCATACATATCGACCACACGCGCGATTTTCGACAGGCCGAGGATTTTTCCGTCAGGGATATAGGCGACATGTGCCTGCCCGATGAAAGGAGCCATGTGGTGTTCGCAGCGCGATTCAACTTCGATGTTGCGGATGAGAACGGGGTTGGCATAGCCCGCCATGTCTTCGCTGAAGGTGCGCGCCAGAACGTCTTCCGGCTTCATGGTGTAGCCCGCAAAATATTCCTCAAAGGCCTTGACCACGCGGCGCGGGGTTTCTATCAGCCCTTCACGCGACGGGTCTTCGCCGATCCAGCGTATGAGCGTACGGATTGAATCTTCCGCTTCCTCGCGGGAGGGGCGCTTGACGGCGGAAAACGGTAATTTGCTTTTTGTTGCCATGGGATTTCTATACCACTTTCCGGCTGCTCCAGACAATCAAAGAAGCGGCGGTGCGGTGGGGGGCCCAAGTCCCGCCCATTTTGCGGGTTTTTTCAAGGCCGGGGCGGGTTTTGAGGTTTAACAACCGCTGCAAACCCGCCTGCAGGCCAAGGTCGCCCGCCGGCCAGATATCGCCCTTGCCGATGCAGAACATGAGATATATCTCGGCGCTCCACGGGCCGATTCCCTTTAAATCGACCAGCGCCGCCATCGCTTCTTCTTCGGACATTTCGAGCAGGTCGGCGGGCTTGAATTTTTTGGCAATCATGCGCGTGGCAAGATCGCGGCAATAAACGATTTTCTGGCGTGAAAAACCGATAGCGCGAAGCGCGGCGGCGTCGAGTTTCATGAAGTTTTTCGGCGTCAGTTTCGGGCAGGCCACGCGCAGCCGCGCCGCCATATGCGCCGCCGCCGCCACCGATACCTGCTGGCCGAGGATGATGCAGACGAGGCCCTCGAAACCGTCGGGCTGTTTTTTCCAGGGCAACGCACCGATGCTTTTCAACGCCGCTTTCATTTCAGGGTGGGTGCGGGCGAGCGCCTTCACGCCTTTGGCGATTTCCGGTAAATCACGCAGGGAAATATCGCCCTCGTGCCAGAAGTTGGGCGGTTTTTTATCAGTCTTTTCAACCATATGACTTACTCCACCTTTATCCCTATTTATATTTGAATATGGGGTACAAATGTTTATATTAAAGTGCAGTTACGTTAGCAAGAAGGGGCAAAAATGACTTCATCCATGGACGACCGCCAGAAAGCCTTTGAAAACCGCTTCAAAATGGACGAGGAGCTGCGCTTCAAGGTGCAGATCCGCGCCACCAAGCTGTTCGGCATCTGGGCTGCCACCAAACTCGGCATCACCGGCGACGACGCTGTCGCGAAATATGCCGATGAAGTCATCGACGCCGATTTCGACGAGCCCGGCATTCAGGACGTGCTGCGCAAGGTGAAAAAAGATTTCGATGCCAAAGGCATCGCGTCCGACCTCGCGCATCTCGAGAAGGAATATAACGTCCATCTCGCCGAAGCGAAGAAGCAGCTTTCGGAAGCCGCCTAGTCTTTCAGAAATTCTTTGGTCATAGCGACCGCTTCGGCAAGGCCGATGCGCTGCACTTCCACGCCTTCGGGGAAGGCGGTGAGCAACCGCGTGGGCAATGCGCCGTCGAGCATCACGAACACGCCCCGATCGTCGCTGCGGCGGATAAGGCGGCCATAGGCCTGCTTCAGCTTGAAGCGGGTCAGCATGTCATCAAGCCCCTTGCCGAAATGCGCGCGGCGGGCCTTGTGCAAAATCGTCGGGCGCGGCCACGGTACGCGGTCATAGACCACAAGGCGCAAACTGCGCCCCGGAACGTCGATGCCGTCGCGTGTTGCGTCTGTGCCGAGCAGGCAAGCGTTTTCTTCCTCGCGGAAAATGTCGATCAGCGTGCCGGTGTCGAGCGGGTCTACATGCTGGGCGTAAAGGTGTATTCCCGATTGCTCCAGCGGCTGCAAAATCTTTTCATGCACAGCGCGTAAACGCTGCACCGCCGTAAAAATACCGAGCGCCCCGCCGCCCGAGGCGCGGAACAGCTCGCGGAACGCCGCCGCCGTCTCGCCGGGGTTTTCTTTTTTGACATCGCCCACCACCAGCACGCGGGTCTGCGCCTTGTAATCAAAGGGCGAAGCGACGTGGAATGTTTTTGAGGTATGCGGGGTCGACAGCACCTCGAACCCCGTGCGCGCCTTGGGGCTTTTCCAGCCATCGACATCTTCGTCGGACGCGTCGCGCAGGGTTGCAGAGGTAATGACAACGCCATGCGCGTGAGGTTTTAACTGTTCGGCGAAAACTTTGGCGGGGTCGACGTAATAGCGGTAGAAACCGGCATCGAAATCCTTACCGTCGGCGCGGGTGACTTCGAGCCAATCGACGCAGTTTTCGGGGATGTCTTCGCGCAGCGCCTGCAGCATGGCGACCCAGCCACCGACCTCGTAGTGTGACCTGCGATAGAGGCTGTTGCGGATGAAATTGATGCGTTCCCGCGCGCTTGTCTCGAGCGTTTCCGCTTCGTCTTCCAGTTTTTGCTGCAACATTTTTATCAGCGCCATCATCGGCTTTTGCAGGTCTTTCAACCGCAGCTGCAGCGCATAGCCCGCTTCAAGCAGCCCCGGCAGGGGCGGCAGCGTGGGAGTTTCGAGCGAGTAAAAGCTGTTATGTTCCTTGGTGCGCGCATAGACCTGCTGGCGGCAGAGCAGCAGGAAATGTTCGGTCACGCCCTTCGGCTGGCCATCGGCGATGCGCTGGCGCCATTGAGGGCCGGGCAGCGAGCGTGCGGCTTCCTGTATCGCTTCAACATGGGCAATCGCCACATCGTCACCGGCAATAATATCTTCAAGGCGGCGCTTGATGCCGCGCGCGCGGGTTTTCTGCCCGGTTTCGGAGCCGAGCAGCCAGCGGCGCAAATCGCTTGTCCATTGCCCGTTCAGCTGCGCGTCAAACGCGCTGTCGGCGGCCTCGAACAGGTGATGGCCTTCGTCAAAAATATAGCGCCCCGGCAAAACATCGTCCGGCCCTGTCACCGCCGTCTGGTGCATGACCAGCGCGTGGTTGGCGATAACGATATCGGCTCGCTTTGCCTTGCGGATACTTTTTTCGATGAAGCATTTGTTGAAATGCGGGCAAGCTGTGTAAACACATTCGCCGCGCTTGTCGGCGAACTGCGCGATGCGCGCCCAGCCCATCAAACCTGTCAGCCAGCCGGGGAAATCTTTGCCGGCAAGGTCGCCATCCTGCGTCACCGCCGCCCAACGCGCCATGAGGCCGAAGGCGGTGGCGTTGAGGTCATTGATGGCGACGCCTTGAGATTGCGCGGCGTCTTCGAGATTCAAAAGGCACAGATAATTTTCGCGTCCTTTGCGCGTCACCACTTTGCGCGCCTTGGTCACGGGGTCGTCGTAAAGCTTTTCAAGTTCGGCATCGACCTGTCTCTGCAGGTTGCGCGTGAAGGTGGAAACCCAGACCGGCCCGCCGTTTTTTTCCGCCCAGACAGTCGCGGGGGAAAGATAGCCGAGGGTTTTCCCGACACCCGTGCCAGCCTCTGCCAACACCACATGGGTTTCTTCTGGGTCGTTGCACGGCGCGAAGGCGGAGGCGATAGCAGTGGCGTAATCGCGCTGCTGCGGGCGGTCTTCTTTTTTCTGGCGCTGCAAAAGTTTCACAAGGCGGTCTTCGACTTCGCCCTTTTCAACGCCGAGATGCCCCGCCGAAGGTTCCGGCGCGTGCACCGACCATTCGGGCAGCTTGTCCCAGATTTTTCCGGCCGCTTTCATTTCGCCGCGCGCGGGCGGGTTTTCGGCACGTCCGAGCGCTGCAAGTACCACCGGTGCCCACGGCCAGCCATGCTGTTCGTCATTGGCGTTTTCAAGCTGCCCCATAATGGCGGCAATACCGGCGGGATCGCTTTTTTCCTCGCGCCCCGGTGCTGTCAGGTCGGCCAGCAAATGCCGCACGGTATCGCGCAAGCCGATGCACTGGTCTTCGGGCGAAACAGGTTCGAGCAAATTCAAAGAACGCGCAAGACCGCGCGGTGTCGG
>JAYUPV010000371.1:0-2353 GCA_043759865.1 Alphaproteobacteria bacterium
AGCACCTTGCGCCTATCGCCCTCGCGCCGCAGGTGGTCGGGCACGCCGAGCATGAATTCGAACAGCTTGTGGTCCATCAGCGGCATGCGCGTGCCGAGGCCGGAGAACATCGTCAGCTTGTTCACGGGCGCCAGAATGCCGTCTTGCAGCAGGTGGTCGCGCTGCATGCCGAACAGCGCCGACATGGTTGTGGGCCAGCCTTCGGTCTGCTTTTGCCGGTCGGTCAGCGCGCCGATGACGGGCGCCATGGCACCGGCATAGAGTTCGCTGCGGTCGCGCGTGTCGAACAACGAGGAAGCGCAGGTATATTGCGGCATCAGCGATTCCTGCCGCATGGTGGCGGCGAAATCAAACAGCCGCAATTTGCTGCGCGGGCCGATCTTGCCGGTGAAGTGGAGTTTTTTTGCGATGGTGGCGAGCGGCAGAAGCTCTTTCGTTTCCTTGAAAAACCACCAGAAATATTTGGGCAAGCCATGCGCCGCCAGCAGCGTGTCGTGCTGGGGATAGTTGACGAACAGGTTGTTCGCCCCCGCGCCCGACATAACCGTTTTCACCTTTTGTTTTGCAAGGCAGGACAGCAGGTGCATCATCAGCACGTTGGGGTCGGCGACCGGCTGGTCGAGCGCCCAGACGATCTCGGGCAGGCGGTCCATAAATTCCGGCTCGAACGCGACTTGTTCGTGCTGGCAGCCGAGTTTTGCCGCGACTTCCGCGCCGGGCGGCACGCCGTCCAGCTCCGCGCCGAAGGCGGTGGTGAACACCAGCGGCGGCTTGGCGGAATTTCTCGCCATGATGGAAAGTATCGCAGTCGATTCAAGGCTGCCGGTTGCGATAGCGCCGAGCGGCGCGTCTTCGAGCATGCGCTGCTTGACCGCCTCTTCGAGCAGGGAGTCGAAACGCTCCTGATAATCGGCATCGCTTTTCAGCGCTGGATCAGGCTTGGCAAAGTTTTCCCACTGCCAGTACGGCTCGACCATGACGTGAAGGCCCTGGTTCCATGTGAGGCGGTGGCCGGGGGGCAGCGCGTGGATGCCCTTGAACATCGTGCCGGGGCCGGGCGCGTAGCCGAGAGTCAGGAACGCGTCGACGCCCATAAGGTCGGGCGCGGCCTTAACGGCCGGATGCTCGAACAGCGCCTTGATTTCGGACGCGAAGACAAGCGAACCCGACTGCGTGGTGGCGTAATAAAGCGGCTGGGCGCCGAGGCGGTCGCGCGCCATGAAGACGAGGTTTTTCTGGATGTCGTGGATGACGAAAGCGAACTGCCCGCGCATATGCATCACGCAATTCGCGCCGTAGGCTTCGTACAATTTCAGCGCGACTTCGGTGTCGGTCTGGGTGCGGAAAGCGAGGCCACGCTTTTCCAGCTTCGCGCGTTCTTCGCGGTAGTTAAAAAGCTCGCCCGCGAAGGCAATCGCAAGGGTGCGGTCGGCGTTGTAAAGCGGCAGCCAGTTTTCCTGCGGGTCGATGGTGGCAAGACGGCGCATGCCCATATAGACGGGCGCTTCGATGTGAAACCCTTCGGCATCGGGCCCGCGATGGCCGAGCTTGCGCACCATGGATTGCAGCACGGCAAGTTCCTGCGGCGCGCCGAGATATCCTGCGATGGCGCTCATGAAGCCTCCTTCAGCGCGGGGGTGTCCTGCGCGGCTGGCTCGGAGGGTGGCGTGACCCGCACGAGGGTTATCTGGTTGCGTTGCCGTTTCAATATTTCGAAGCGGAAATCGTAGAAGGTAAACACCTGACCGGGCGCGGGGATGCGTTGCGCCTCGAACAGCAGCAGGCCCGCAACGGTGGAATAATCCTCCGCCGGCAGCTTCCATTTCAGGTCGCGGTTGAGGTCGCGGATTGTCACTTTGCCATCGACCACAAAGCCGCCATCGGCCTGCGGGCGCACGCCGGGAGAGGCGGTATCGTGTTCGTCATCAATCTGGCCGACGATTTCTTCGAGGATGTCTTCCATCGTAATCACGCCCGTGACCACGCCGTATTCGTCGACAAGAATGGCGAAATGCTCGCGGCGTTCGCGGAAGGCCTGCAGCTGGTCGAACAGCGTGGTCGATTCAGGAATGAACCACGGTTCCATCATCGCGTTTTTGAGGTCGAATTTTGAAAGCTCGTTGTTGCAGCGTCGCAGTTCCTGAAACAGCAGCTTGGTGTGGATAACGCCGATGATGTTGTCGGGGCTGTCTTTCCAGGCGGGGATGCGCGTGAAAGCACTGTGCAGCACGACATCGACAATCTGCGCGACAGGCATATCGGTGTTGATCATGTTGACGTTCTTGCGGTGGATGACGATTTCCTCCACCGTCACATCGGCGAGGTCCATGATAGAGCGCAGCATGGCGCTGGT
>JAYUPV010000372.1:0-4305 GCA_043759865.1 Alphaproteobacteria bacterium
TGATGCCTTGTGCCAAAAAGGTGACGAGACGGATTACATAAATGCAAAAAAGTGCGGAAGGGCGCTTATCGTGCGCGCACGCTCAGGGAAAGCGTTTCGGCGGATGATAAACGTTCGGATGCACGATCGCCTGCTCCGAGATATCGGCCGCTACATTCATGCTCTGGCCGAAACCGTCGAGCCTGCCTGTCATGCAAGCGCCGAGCAGCCCTTTGATCAGCGAAACGCCAAGCGTCAGCGTTGCAGCTTCTTTCGTATCAAGGTGTATTCTCGTGCCGAGGAACTGGCTGGTGGTCGGGGGACAGTGCGGTCCGTGATGATGAGCCATACGCGTTTTCACCTTTACTGATGATGCGGGGTCGATTTGCCTATATTACCATAATTTTAAAGCGTGGCAAACCGCCATTCGGCGAAAACTCATTATTGCATTTTCTATCAATAGTTTAGGCATGAGGCTCGCGAGCAGTACGACGGTTACCATATAATTAATGAACTGCCTGCTATAATAAGGGCAAATAACGGGGTTATTTTGAGCGCCGCATCGCAGGAACAAGAGCAGCCGACGCCACTTCGCTTTGATTTCAACAAAGCGGTCGAAGCCGCGCGCCGCGATTTTGGCGACAAGCTGCAGGGCATCACCTTCATCAATCTCGACGCGCCCGATGTCGAGGCGCAGATGGAAAGGTTCTACGCGGGCCTTTCCGACAAGGGGCGCGAAGAACTGGGCAACCGCCGCCGCGAAAATTCCGATTTCCTGACAAAAGACGCATCGCCGACCGTGTGGCGTACGACAGACGGGCAGGGACTGTTGCTTGCATATGGTAGCCGCACGCATTTGTCGGAGGCGGAGAAAATCCATTATGCCCCGGACGACCCGGCCAAGTTGCTGCACTATACTTTTTCGCACGAGCTGGGGCATCTTGTTGTCAAAGGGGCGGACGTGTACGGCAACTATGCCGAACACGCTGCCGACACCTTTGCCATCCTGCGCGGGCTGCAGTCGCGCTTCCTCGACCGGAAAGACGTGAAGCAGATCGCAGACGGCCGCGACATGCTGGGCTGGCTGAACGCCGATGTCACGCATATTACATCGATGAGCCTCGATGCGCTGCTGATTAACCCGAAACACGCCGATTTCACGTGTCTGACGCCAAAGCAGACGGCGGAGATATCGGCGAAGCACGCAGATATTTTTGCGCTCGACGGGATCAATGCGTCCACTATGCGCAGCGTTCTGCCGCGCTGGGGGCTTACTCTTGCGCAGATGCGCGGCGACAGCATGGAGGCGCTCGGCGCACTTGTGCTGGCCGCCGACAAAAAGTCGCTGCCGTTTTATTTCGCCGCCCGCATCATACTGACCGTGCAAGCGCGGAAAGAGTCGGGTGACCCGCTTCTGGCCGATACACATTTTGGCGGTGAAAAATGGGAAAAGGTTTTTGCCGCCATCGACAAAAAAGCGCACGGTCGCGATATCGGTGCCGCCCGTGCCGTTACGCAGGAAGACTTAAAGCCGCAGACGGCGATACAGAAGCTTGCCAGCAAGCTCAAGCCGCTTTCAATCTGACATACATGTTGAGTGGGTACTTGCAGCCGCTATCGGCTGGAGAAAGAATGGTGGACCCGGAGGGATTCGAACCCCGCAGCTTCACTGCATATAAAATTTAGTGGGTTCGAGCGGAGAAAGAATGGTGGACCCGGAGGGATTCGAACCCACGACCCGCTGGTTAAGAGCCAGCTGCTCTACCGACTGAGCTACAGATCCATATTCGGCATTTTGCAAAAAAGTGGTGATCCCGCTGGGATTTGAACCCAGGACCCTCTGATTAAAAGTCAGATGCTCTACCGCTGAGCTACGGAATCACGCTCTTAAGAGACTGAGATATATAGAATATTCTCCCAGCCAGCGTCAAGTTTATACGCCTGTTTACTTAATTTGTAAAATTAAATCTGACCCCTTCCGGCAGGTTTTGTATTTCCATGAGGGATTCCAGTACCTTGCTAGAAATTCCCCCTTTTATATCCATAATATATTATAGTCACCGCCATGCGCGTCTGATAACAGAAGAAAACACATGCTAAAAAATGAATTTCCCGGCAATGACAACAAAACCCCGAAAACCCTCAAGGTACTCGTGCTTGGCGCGGGGGTGATGGGCCAGCGGCATGTCGCGTCGCTGCTCGAAGTATCGGAAAAGGTTCTGCAGCAGCAAGGGGTGACGCTTGAAATCGCAGCCGTCGACCGCGACGCGCAAAAGCTGAAGCAGCTTTCGCCGCAGGTAAAAAGTTTTTCGGGTCTCGAAGAGGCGCTTGCGGCATCAAAGCCCGATATCGCGCTGATGGCCTTCAACGACGACCAGCACATCGCGGCCTTCCGCACGCTGTTCAAAGAAGCGCCCGATGTCAAAGCGATTTTGAGCGAGAAGCCGCTGACCGCGCTTTTGTCCGAGGCGCACGAGATCGAGCCCGCGTTGCGCGCGCGTTATCTCAGCATGAACACCGTCATCAATTTCAGCCCTGTCTTCGACCGTTTGCAGGAACTTCTGTCTGGCTTCGGAACGCTGAAGCAGGTCGGCTTCGACGCCATCTGGGGCAAGGATCGCACAAGCGACACGCGCCCCTCCATCGGCGTGCCGAGCGAGTCAGTGCATGCGTTGTCGGTTGTGAGCGATATGTTTGCCCAAGGGCAGCTTACTCTTGAAAGTGGCGCTGCCAAAAAAGGCTTTCTCAGCACCAAGGCCGAGGATGTGATTTTTGATCTCAAGGCCGTGTTCCGCACAGCCACAGGGCTGCCCATGCGTTTCCATGCCAGCTATGTATTCCCCGAGCAGCACCGCCGTGTGACGGCATGGTACGAGACGGCAGATAAAGGCATGCTGGCGGTCGAGATGGATTTTGACGTGAAGCATGAAGGCAAAAACGCCGACCGACTGCGTATCCACAAGGTCGACACCGTTACTGGCAAGCTTGATACGGTGGTGGACGAATACCCGGCCGCCATCGTGACCGGCGCAACACCCGGCCTGTTGAAGAATGACCGCATCACGGCCTTTATCGCGCTCAGCCTGCAGGACTACCTGACATCGCAGGAAAAGCGCGATCCGGCTTTAGCAAACCGCCTCAGCAACCTTGATGCCGCGCTGCAGATACAGGGTGAGGTGGAGCAGATCAACCCCGACAACACCCGCCTGAAGACCACGGCAGAGGATGCCGACCCCGCCCAGTTGAAACCGCCTATCCACGGCGCGCTGGACAGCCTGACGGCAGAGACTGTGCTGGAGCGCATCCACGCGCTGACACGTCTGCAACCGCAGGCGCAGCGCAAAAAAACGGCTGGTATCAGGCCTTGAATTTCTTTTTGAGGGCGCTCACGACATTGGGTGTGCAGAAGTGGCGCACATTGCCGCCGAGCCGCGCGATTTCTTTGACGAAGCGGGACGAGATCAACTGGTGCTTGTCCTGTGCCATGAAGAACACCGTCTCGATGTCGTCGTTGAGGTAGGAGTTCATCCCCGCCATCTGGAATTCGTATTCGAAGTCGGAAACGGCACGAAGCCCGCGCACGATGACGCGGCCCTTTTGCTTGCCCACGAAGTCCATCAGCAGCTCGTTGAAGGAAACGACCTCCCACGACTTGCCGGCGATCTTCTTGTTGTTCCGCATGTCGATCTTGGCAAGCTCGATACGCTCCTCGACCGAGAAGAGCGGCCCCTTGCCGGGGTTCTCGGCAACCGCCACCACCAGATGGTCAATCACCTTCAGCGCCCGTTCAACGATATCAAGGTGCCCGAGCGTAATCGGGTCGAACGTGCCGGGATAGATGCCGATAAGGGGGCTGGCTTTGGCTTTCTTTGCCATTTTTATTATCCTTCTTCCCCGCCCACGTCGCGGATGATGGCGGCGGAGACGACTTCTTCGCCGTCGCCTTCGATGCGGAACAGGGTCACGCCCTGCGTCTGGCGGCCGACGAAGCGGACGTCCTGCACGGGCATGCGGATGATCTGGCCGCCGTTCGTGACCAGCATGGCCTCGTCGGCGTCCTTCACGTTGAAGGAGCCCACGACCTCGCCGTTCTTCTGGCTGAGCTTCATGTTGCGGATACCTTGCCCGCCACGGTTGGTGGCGCGGTATTCATAGGTCGAGGTGCGCTTGCCGAAGCCTTTCGACGTTACCGCCAGCAGGAATTCTTCCATGCGGGCGAGTTCGTTGAAGCGGTCGTCGGTCAGCACGATGTTGCCGGATGTGGCTTCTTCGCCCTCGTCGCCGTCCTGTGCCGTGTCTGCGCCTTCTTCCTCGATCTGGTTGCGT
>JAYUPV010000373.1:0-4797 GCA_043759865.1 Alphaproteobacteria bacterium
GTGGTGCTGTTGCCCTTCGGCACAAGTTCGTCTGCCGTAATGAAAATGAGATACTGCATCACGAGATAGGCGATGAGGCAGGCGGGAATGGCGTGGCGGAAATTGACCCAGAAAGCGAGAAAGGCAAGGCAGATAAGCGCGGCCGCCGAACGGATGATGTTGGCCTGCAGCGTGGACTGGTCATGCTCGTCGCTGAAGATTGTCGGCTCTTTCAGCTGCAGGTTCAGCGCCAGCGGCACGCCGGGTGCGGGCTCGATATACAAGCCGATGATGCGCATTTGCGCGGGCTCGAAGGTCAGCGGCACGGCGTTGCGTTCCTGCCCCTTGATATGCTGCTTGTAGCTGGCGTGGCGGCCGTCGAGCATGATGGGCTGGTCGGGGCTCTGGTCGGTGAAGATGGAGATGCGGTCGGGCGTGCCGATGGTGCCGTTCATGCGGCTGCCGAAATCGAGCATCCATTGTATCTTCGACGGGTTGCGGTTATAGACCGCGAACACCACCCAGTAAGCGCTTTGCGAATAGCCGACAAAAATATGACCCTGCGACGGCGTCTTGCCCTGACCCGCGCGGAACTGCGGCTGGATCTGGGCGAATTTCATTTCCTTCGAGGCATCCTCGAAAATGCGGGCATTGGCGGCGATGTCGTAGACGGGCGCTTTTGACGACAGGTAAATCGGGCGTACCTGCTGCGGTGTCATGGCGACGGGTGTGACCGTGCCGTCGGTCTGCGCCCGTGCGACCGAAGGCGTTGCGCCTGCAATCAGCAGGAACACCAAAGCCGCGAGCGTGTGACGCCAGTTAAACCCCAAAAATCCCCCCGGAAACCCGCACCAGAAACCTGCCCAGAACGGGCGGTCCCTATAGCAAAAACAACGCCATCAAGCCGAGCAGTGCCGAAACCCCGACAACCGACCACGTCGCCCACTTGGTGAACACCACCCAGCCGTGCCAGGCGCGTGCAGTCTCTTTATCCATGTCCATATCCATCGAAGCCACTCATCCTCTTGAGAAAAACGGAAAAGGCGGACGCCTTGTCCAGCCAGAATAACGGCCTTCCGGCAGATACTCAACCATAGCATGTCTTTTTTAACAAAATGTGACTGGAATATCTGGATTTTAGGCGGGGGGGAGGCTATCTTCGAATACAGAATCCATGAAGGCACTGGTTGCATTATGTCAAAATTCATTTCGCGCGGCATTTTTTCGATAATCCTGTTCTCGCTGGTCATAATCCAGCCTGTTTTTGCCCAGGTAGGCCCTAAAAACGGAGATACCTGGGAACCCCAGCTGCCCGGACCCGCCCCTGCGGTCGCGAATCCCCTGGTCGTGACGGACGTTGTCGTGGACAAGGAAGACAAGAATGCCGTGGTCGCCCGCGAAAAGGCCATGGCCGACTCGCGCCGCGCCGCCTTCATGAAACTGGCCGAGCGCAACATGAGCCCCGAGGAATTCAAGGGTTTCAAGCCGCCGAAAGATGCCGACATCGCCATGCTGGTGCAGGATTTCGAAGTGCAGGACGAACAGATGTCGGCCACGCGCTATGTCGGCACCTTCACCGTGCGCTTCCGCGACGGCGTGCGCCACTACATGACCGTGCATGAAGGCACCGGCCCCGCGCCCGAGCTTGACCTCGCCGCTGAAAAACCCGCTGCCGAGGATGGCGAAGAAGTCGCGCAGGAAAATCTGGACACCGTCGAAACGCCCGACCCCAACGATTATCCGCTGCCCGGTTACGATGCCAACCGCCGCCCCAGCTGGCAGGAAAGCACCTATGGCGCGGCAGGCCGCCCCGGCCTCGTGCGCGCGAACGACGTCGATACATCCTATGAACCGATCGCGCAGAATGTGCTGATTTTGCCCTATTTCGAAAACATTTCCGGCCAGACACTGTTGTGGGAAGAACAAAACCCGTGGCTCGGCATGTGGCAGGGCGCGCTGCCGAAGGCGGGCGCCCAAGGCCGCAAGTTCTATGTGCCGCTCGGCGATATCAGCGATATCGCGGCAGGCCCCGGCAACGGCGTATGGTCGGGCGATTACCGCGCGGTGGACACCCTCCTTGAAAACTACGGCGCGGAGCAGGCAGTGCTGGCAGTCGCCAACAAATCCGGCCCCGAGCTGACGGTTGAAATCTACACCTACCGCGCCGGCAAGCTGCACCGCCGCGACACGCTGAAGCCCTATGTCGGCACCAGCTCCGGCACCGAGGCGTACAGAAAAGGCATCTATGAAACCATCGGTTATTTGCAAGCGCCCTACGCGCCGCGCACAAATACTTCCTATACAGGAACGCCGCGCCCGGTCGAACAAATCAGCCGCGACCTTGTGCGCACCTATGACACGGTAGTGATTGACGGCAACTCCGGCGGGGGAAAACCTTTCAACCCGTCGCAGCCCCTGATGATGAAGCCGCTCGGGCAGGATTACAAGACCTACCAGCCCGTGCCCGTTGTCGCCGGCTCAACGCGCATCGAAGCGACCATGCAGTTCAGCGACAGCCGCAGCTGGATGGACATGCAGCGCCGCCTTGCTGCCTCTATTCCCGCCGTGCGCGTGGATATTTCCGCCATGACCTCGAACAGCGTGAGTTTCACCCTGTCGTCCGACGCGCCTGCGGGCGTGGTCAAGCAGTCGCTGTATTCGCGCGGCGTGGAGCTGCATCCGCCCGTGATGGACGGCGGCGCGCACGGCACGCCCGTCTATGACGCGCGCCTCGCCCCGCTTGCACGGTAAGGTAAAAATCAATTGAAGCCGGAACAGATCCCCTTTGACCTCGGCCACCGCGCGGCCCTCGGGCGCGAGGATTTGTGGGTGTCGCAGGCAAATTCCGGTGCTGTCGCATGGCTCGACAAATATCCCGACTGGCCCGCGCCTGCTCTCGTCGTCTACGGCCCGCCCGCCTCGGGCAAGACGCATCTGGCACGCGTGTGGCAGAAAACCACGGCGGCGCTCGATGTGACCCCTGAAAACATCAACGACCTGCGCGGCATCAACGATTTCCCTCTGGCTTCCATCATCGACGATGCCGAGCGTTTTATCGGCGATATCGAGACGGAAACCGGATTGTTCCACGCCTATAACCGCGCCAAGGAAGAAGGCGCGCACCTGCTGCTGACGGCGGAACACGCGCCGAAGGAATGGAATTTCACCCTGCCCGATTTAAAATCGCGCCTGCTGGCCGCACCCGCCGTCGCCATTTCCGCACCCGACGAACAGCTGATGGGCATTGTGCTAGTGAAACTTTTTTCCGACCGCCAGATTTTCGTGCCGCAGGAAGTGGTGCAGTTTATTGTCTCGCGCATCGAGCGCAGTTTTGAAGCGCTCCGCAACGTGGCAGAAGCCGTCGACAAAAAAGCCCTCGCCGAAAAACGCCCCGTCACCGTCCCGCTCGTGCGGGAGATTTTACAGGCGCAAGGGGTTTTGATTTAAAAGTGTCGTCGGTTCAGTACGGCCAGTTCCTGAAATTCGAATGCGGCTTGAAGGGGCAGGCGCCTTGCGGGCTGTCGCAGGTCGCGCCGTCTTTGGGGGCTTCGATGGTGAAGGCTTTTTTCAGTTTGCCGAGCAGGCTTTTCAGCCCCGCGAAACGATCCTTGGGCGGTTCTTTCGCTGCGCCAGCGCCGTAGATCATGGCCAGCGCTTCGGGGCTGCCGGCATCGCCGAACAAGGATTCGCCGCTAACCTCGCGCGTTTGGGTGGGGTGGGGGTTCGGGATGCGGAGGCCGGCTTCGACGGGTTCGGTGCGCCCGGCATCGCCGAACAGCTCGACGCCGCTGATTTCGCGATTTTCGTTTTTGCCAGCCATGATTCTTCCCCGTCTTCAATTAAGCATGAAAGAAGATATCAAAAATGTCGCATTATGTCAAATAAAATAACCCCGGCCACGCGCTCGTGATTTACAAAAATTACGCCACCCTGCCCTGCGGCGGATGACGGGGGGCGGGGTTAGATTATTTTCGGCGCGTCCGGTGTTTTTACAACAAAAACGGGCTTCACTTCCGCCAGATGCGGCTTTGCCGCCTCGTTCACAGCCGCTTTCACATCGGGCACATTTTTCAACGCCTCCGGCTTCGGCAATGGTTCAGGCATAACAACCGCCGCCTGCTTCACCGGCCTCACCATCCGGTATTGCTTCTTCGCAAAATCAAACAGCTTTTTCGCCGGCGGCACGACCACCTTTGCGACCGGAACGGCGGCGAGGCCTGCGGCAATGCCCAGCACCGCGTTCGCCGCCATACCCGCAGCACCGAGCACGACAGGGTTTGTGCCAAGAACCGACAATGCGTTTGACACCAGGTGTTCCCCGCCCGGAATGCCATGCACCAGCATAGTGCCGCCCACCACGAACATGGCAGCAGTGCCAAGCGCGCCGATAACCTTGATGATTTTCGGCGCGGCGTGACCGATGAGGTTTCCGGCAACGCGGGCAAGGCGCGCGGGAATGCCGTCGCCTTTTGCTTTCGACAGCGCGGCGCCCATATCATCCATCTTGATAATGCCCGCGACCGTGGCGTAAACCCCCGCCGTCATGGCAAGACCCGCTGCGACAACCGCCGCCGCCTGCACAATAAACGGCGAGGCCGCGACCGCCCACAAAGAAACAACCGTGGTTTCCGCAGATAAAACCAAATCTGTTTTCAACGCGCCTTTGACATGGCGGCTTTCCCATGCGGCGTGATCGTTGGCATAGGCTTCGCTGACAGGAGCTTTGGGAAAGCCGCCATGTCAAAGGCGCGTTGAAAACAGATTTGGTTTTATCTGCGGAAACCACGGTTGTTTCTTTGTGGGCGGTCGCGGCCTCGC
>JAYUPV010000374.1:0-7999 GCA_043759865.1 Alphaproteobacteria bacterium
AAGTGGTATTCCTTCATTTCCACCAGCAAAGAGGCCGCCATGAACCCCTATGAACAAAAGGTCTACCAGTTCCACGCCGCGACCGAAGTGGCGAATGACCGCGATTTTTCCGAGAATCTGCTCGAGCTGCGCAAGACCCTTATTTCCGAGGAAGTGAAGGAGCTGTTCGCCGAAATCGACCGTGCCATCGCCGAGCTGAAAGCGGGCGGGCAGGTGAGCAAAAAAACGCGCCTCGACATGATGAAGGAAATCGCCGACGTGCAATATGTGCTGAGCGGCACTTCCTGCACCTTTGGCCTGCCGATTGATGCAGTTTTCGACCGCGTGCATGAAAGTAATATGTCGAAGCTCTCGCCCGAAGGCAAAGCCCTGCGGCGCGAAGACGGCAAGATTTTAAAAGGCCCCAATTACCATCCGCCGCATCTCGACGACCTTGGCTAGAAAATTACTGTAGCCGCTTTTTCACTTCCGCATCCAGCGAGCCCATGAATTTTTCGACAGCGTCGGTGTAATCGCCCGGCTCGCCGAGGTTTTTGTTAATCGCGCCGTGACCCACAGGCTCGGGCAGCGTTTCGGCGCGCAGGCCGAGCTTGCGGGATTTTTCGGCGTAAAGCTCACCGTCGGGGCAGGAATCCTTGCGCTTTGACGAACACACGCCGAGCCACGGGGGCGATGCCGCCGAGACTTTGTGGAAGGGCGAGGTGTCTTCCCAGTATTTTTCGTCCTTGCCGAAGGCTTCCTGATAAAGATAGGCGGGCTCGCCTTTCATTTTCTTGGGAATGTTCATGGCGGCGGTATCGAGCGAGACAGTGCCGAGCCACGGTGTTACGCCGCGCGCGGCGGTTTTTTCGACATCGGCGTTGAGCAGCGAAACGATATGCGCCCCCGCCGAATGCCCCATGATGATGATTTTTTCAGGGTCGCCCTGCCACTCGGCCGCGTGTTTCTGCACATAGGCGAGCGCATCGGCGACGTCCTGCGCCTGTTCGAGCGGATACACACCGTCGGTGATCATGCGGTAATTGGCGGAGACGACAATGAATCCCTTCGGCCCCCATCTGTTCAGCTTGTTCACAATTACGCCCGAATGCCCCTTGTCGCCAAGGCACCAGCCGCCGCCATGCACCATGAAGATGATGGGATAGGGCGCGGCATTCTTCGCATCTTTCGGCGTGTAAACGTCAATCGCCTGCAGCACATGTTTCCCGTATGAAGCGGAAAGGGAAACAGGGGGCTTGTCCTTCGACATCCGTTGCATCGCGCCCTTGAACTTTTCCAGCTGCGCCACTTTTTCCTTGCAGGACATCTTGCCCCGCCCGAGCGAGTTTTCGTCGAACATCCCGCCTTTTTTCTCGCCGCCTTCCGCCTGTTGCGCACGGCGTTTTTGCAGCATCTCGCGCAATTTTCCTTCGGCACCTGCATCCGGCGAGGCTGCCGTGGCGACCAAAGCGCTTAAAACGAGGAACAGAAAAAAGTGTTTCAGTTTCATGGGCTTGTCTCTCACGTGTTGATTGGGCTTATAATAATGATACTGACGAAACTCGATAATCCCTCCGTTAGCCCAGTTTAAAATCCAGTCATCAGCAGCACCAGCAGCCCGAAATCGCGGTTTGATTTGAAGGCGGCAAGGCAGCTGCCGGGGTCGTTCATATGCCAGCCGCGCAACTGCCACAGGGCATGTGCCACAAGCGGCACGATAAATACGGGGGTGAGGGGTGAGGGGGCGGCGATGAATTTTGCGGTGGCAAGGCAGATGAGCGCCATCAACAGGCAGATGCCGACAAAGTGCGGGCTGTTGTCGCCAAACAGCCTTGCGGTCGAGCGTACGCCGATCAGCGCGTCGTCTTCCTTGTCCTGATGGGCGTAGATGGTGTCATAGCCGAGCGTCCACAATATGCCGCCTGCATAAAGCCACAGCGCGGCGATAAAAAATACCTGCGGCGGCCCGCTTGTGCCTGTCCAGTCGGTCGGGTTGAAATTGCCGTTCACCGCCGCCCAGCCCATCAGCGCGCCCCAGTTGAAGGTAAAGCCGAGGAACAGCTGCGGCCACCATGTCACGCGCTTCATCAGCGGATAGGCGCCGACCAGCACCAGCGACAGCAAGCCGAGTTCAATGCTGAGCGTGTTCAGGGTCAGGAGGATGCAAAGGCTCAAGCCGAGCAGGAGGCCGAGGAAGCCGACAGCGTGCCCGGGCGTGACTTCGCCGGAGGGCAGGGGGCGGGTCTTGGTGCGCTCCACCTTGCCGTCGAGGTCGCGGTCCCACAGGTCGTTGACCACGCAGCCGGCACCCCGCATCAAAAGCGCGCCTGCGGCAAACAGCGCCATCAGCCGCCATTCGTTAAAGCCCATTCTGGCAAAGCCGCCCTGCGCCAGAACAATGCTCCACCAGCAGGGCAGCAGCAGCAGCCACGTGCCGATAGGCCGGTCGAGACGCGCCAGTTTGACATACGGGTGCGCGGCGTTCGGCAGGATTCTGAAAACAAGTTTTTCTGTCTGGATGTCGGTCGCCATTTGAAAGCGATAGTATATAAATGCTAAGGTTTTTCAATGACACAGGCTGAATGGAAAACGCTGCCGCGCCTCTATGTTTCCCGTGAAAACATCTCACGCGGGGAAATCTGTGGATTATCAGAGGGCCAGCATCATTACTTGAGAAATGTAATGAGGGTGAAAGCAGGCGAGAAGGTGCGCACCTTCAACGGACGCAACGGCGAATGGCTGGCCGAAGTCACAGAGGTTAGCAAAAAGAGCACGATGGTGACCTTCCTTGAGAAAACGCGCGAACAAACGGCATCGCCCGATGTATGGGTCGTGGCGTCGCCCGTCAAGAAAGAACCCTTTGATTTAATGGTCGAAAAATCGGCCGAGCTCGGCGCTGCCCAATTCTTGCCCGTGCTGTGCGACCACTCGGCTGTCAACCGCATCAACCGCGAACGTCTTACCGCCATCTCGACCGAAGCAGCTGAGCAGTCAGAGCGCCTCGATGTGATGGAGGTCGCCGACCTCGGTGACCTTGAAAGTCTTTTTGAAACATGGTTTTCGGGACGCAAACTCATCTTTTGCCTTGAGAGGGGCGATGCCCTGCCGATTGCCAAAGCCCTCGCTAAACTGCCGCCCTCAACACCACTCGCGGTTCTGGTGGGGCCGGAGGGCGGTTTCTCGGATAAAGAGATCGCGTTTATCTCCAGCCAGAAATTCACCATCCCCGTCTCCCTCGGCCCCCGCATCCTGAAAGCGGAAACCGCGCTCATCGCGGCGCTTGCCTGCGTGCAGGGGATTTATTTTTCGGGATAACCGTTAACTCTGGAAATCAGCCTTGAGGCTTCGGCGCGGATACGGCGGCGGGTGCCCGGTGGCCTTTCGCCTCGCGAAGGCTGTTTTCTTCCTCGCGGGAGAGATGGTCGCCCTTCGGCAGCAGCCAGCGCAAATCCTTGTGCACTTCGCTCCTGTCGGACAGGTGGACAACAGCGGGCCAGCGGTCGTCGGTGCAGTCCCCGCCAAGGCGGCGCTCCAGGCGCTCGGCGAAAACTTCGGTGGCGGCATCGAAGAACTGCGCCACGCGGCGCTTTTGTTCCGGCGGCAGGAATGCGTCGGGAATGCGCTCCACGATGCCCGCGACCTTGTCGGGGTCGAGGTTAAAAATCTTCGCCACGAATTCCGTGGCCACAGCCGTATCCATGGCGCGCAAAATATGGTCCTTGCCCCAGATTTTATCCTGCGACGGGTTCGGCAGGAAATCGACGATGCCGGACTCCTGCGGACGGCCGCTTTGAAGCACTTCCCTCTGGAAGGCGGTGTGGTAATCGATGAACACGCAGGGACTCTTCGGGTTTTGCGCGTCGAGCAGCAGGTTCCCCGAATGGTCGTCGCCCTGCCCGACCAGCAGGTTGAAAACGGTGATGGCGGTCAGTTCGGGGAGGTGCCGCGCCGCCAGCGCTTCTTCCATTTGCGATAGGCTGCCCATGGCAAGCCCGAACGCGTGGGCTGAGATCGTTTCCGCGAAAGGCTTCAGTGAAATGGCAAAGGGTTTGTTTTCCGCGTTTTGCCACAGCGCCACAGGTGCGACGGGAACGCCAAGGTCATAGGCGAGGTCGAAGGCAATCTTGTCCATCGCCGCCGTTTCATAGCCGGTCAGTATCAGCGCGCCGTTGTTCTGCGGCGCCTGGCCGATGGGCTTCGCGACGGCGTAGAGGGTCTGGCCTTCAAATTGGGCGCTGACCCAGAAGGGTTTTGTGTTCGACTCTGCGGGAATGGGTTTTAGCCCTTCGCGCTCGGGATACTCGACAGTTTCCCAGGCAAGACCTGTCACAGGCTCCTTGCGCCATAAGTCAGCGATTTTCTGGGTGATTTCCGGCAGACGTTCATAAAAAATGGGCATGGAACATTGTACCATACCCTTGCTGACCAAGGGTAAATGCGCCAAAAAGCGTTTTTATTTCAAAGTTTTAGTCGCGTCCACCCCATTTGACATCCATCTCCGGCAACCGTCCCGCATCCAGCATGCCGTAGTGATGCTCGTCGACCAGCGCCCCGTCTGCTAAGAGATGCTGTTTGCGCAGCACGCCTTCTTTCTCGAAGCCGATTTTTTCGATGGCGCGCTTGCTGCCGATGTTGCCGTCGGCGTAGAACGTGGCGATTTTTCTGGCGCCGAGGGCTTCGAAGGCATAGCGCGCCAGCGCAGTGCCGGTTTCGGTGGCGTAGCCCTGTCCCGTTTTGCCCGTCCGTACGGCATAGCCGAGGATGAACATCGGTATGTCCCATTTGCAATGGTTCAGGTTGCCGCTGCCGATCAGCGTGCCGTCGGCACGGCTGAAGGCGAGGCAGGGGATGGCTTCGCGCCGCTCTAACCGTCCGATGAAGTGGGTGCAGAATTTGCGTTCATCTTCCACCGTGCGTATTTCGATGGAGGGCGGATGCACCCATGTCATCCATTTCTGGAACTCCGCCCAACTTTCACGCTTGTAATCCAGCATCGCCTCCGCATCGCTCACTTGAATGGGGCGGAGCATCAGGCGCGGGGTCATGATGGGCATGGGGATGGGAATATCGGTCATCGTGCCATTATATAGCGAGAAACGGGAGGTTTCCAAACGGCTTAAATTTCCATATCCGCGTAACTTTCCGCACCGTGGACATTACGTATTTTCCATCCTACCATGTCTGCTTCGATGAATTTTTTGAATCAGGACAGCGACCAATATGTCGAGCGCCAGCGATTTAAATAAAAAGCCGATCGAAGGCAAGAAGGAGCTGGTGGAGTGGTTCGAGTCCGGCTCGACCCCCGCTGAAAAACGGCTGGTCGGCGTCGAGCATGAAAAGATTCCCTTTTACCTGAAAGACAACGCGCCCGTGCCCTATGACGGCAAGGAAGGCCGCGCGGGCATGCGCGATTTTTTGAACAAGATGGTGGCCGACAAGGACTGGCAGGCGGGGGCCCTTGAAGACGGCAAGATCGTCGACCTGCACAAAGATAACATGAACTGGACTTTCGAGCCCGCGCTGCAAATGGAAACCGGCGGCGCGCCGCTCAAGAACGTCCACCAGATCGCGAAAGAAACCGACGAGACGATTAAAGAAGCCGTCGCCGTTTCAAAACAGCTCGGCTTCGGCATGCTGGCCATGGGCTATCACCCGACGATGGCGAGCAAGGAATTGCCCGAGATGCCGAAGTCGCGCTATGCCGCGCTGCGCGAATGGATACAGGACCGCAAATTCCCGAGCGGCGACGAAGTGCTGACCAACACCGCCACGGTGCAGGTAAACCTCGGCTATATGTCCGAGGAGGACATGGTGAAAATGCTGCGCGTCAGTCTCGCGCTGCAGCCGGTCGCGGTCGCGCTGTTCGCCAATTCGCCCTTCGCCGACGGCAAGCCCACGGGCTACCAGAGTTTCCGCAGCCACAAGAATTACAACAGCCTCGGCGGGCGCTATGGCTTCATGCTGCCCATCGCGTTTGACGAAGGCTTCGGCTTTGAAAAATTTGTCGATTACGCCCTGAAAACCATGCCGATGGTAGGGCTGTACAAAGGCAATGTGTTCATTGATGCCAAGGGCGGCAAGTTCCAGGACTTCATCGACGGCAAGCTCGAAGTCGTGCCGGGACAAAAGGCGACGCTGGCCGACTGGCAGAACCACCTCAACACCATCTGGCCCGAAGTGCGCGTGCGCAAATTCCTCGAAATGCGCGGCACCGATGTCGGCCCGCAGGAAATGATAAAGGCATTGCCCGCTTTCTGGGTCGGGCTTTTGTACGACAAGGAAGCGCTGGATAAAGCCTATGAGATGGTCAAGGACTGGACGAACGAAGACCGCGATTATCTCCGCATCATGACACCGCAGCACGGCCTGCAAACGCCCTTCATGGGCACGACGGTGCAGGACATCGCAAAGAACGTTCTCGCGCTGTCGGAAGCGGGCTTGAAGCGCCGCAATATTTTGAACGAAAAGGGCGAGGACGAAAGCGTTTACTTGAAGCCCCTGCACGAAATCGCCGAAACAGGGCGCAACTGGGCGCAGCGCCTTCTCGACCTTTACAACGGCCCGTGGAACCGCGACATCAACCAGATATTCAAAGTGATGAACTACGAGAACGAGCCGTCTGTCTTCAAAATCGACAGCCCGCTTGCCCAGCCCGCCGCCGCCAACGACGCCACCTTCAAGTCCGCCCCTGCGAAAAAGCCGGGCGATGACCTGAAAGCGGCCTAAACTGTATTCCTGATATATAGGACGAATAACCGCTAGACGGTTTTTTTGGACGGCGAGGGAGAAAGCGCGGCAATCTCTACCTGCGGCGACTGTATCCTTGCCGCTATTCTCGTTTCCGGCATGTTGGTCAAAAGCGTGCTGGCGACCGACTCACTGTCGCGCATCACGGCGGAAAGCCCCCCGTTGTGGTCGAGTAGTGCCACCTGCTGGCTAAACATCTGCGGGTGGTCTTTCAAAGCATGCAGGCTTTGCAGTTCGGGCGACAGGTGCAATGCCTTGCCGTCGGGGATACTGGAAAGGTTTTGCATCAGCTGTTGCGGCATATAGTCTGCGCGCACGTCGTCGCTGAAGCGGCGGAAACGGGTGTCGAGGTCAAGCTCGGGCGTGCCGCCGGTCATGCGGCCGGTTGTGGTGTCTTCGTCGCGGTTTGGCTCGCCGTAGTATTTTTTCATGAACTTGTTGGTTTCACGCACTGCCTGCGATTCATTTTCCGGCTTGAATTCCTGATGCCCGAGCGCGAGGTGGTTGAGCTCGTGGACGAGCAGATGCTGGACGCTCAGGTTGTGGTATTGCCGCGTCTCGGTGCTGTAATACTGGTAACTGCGATCCTGTGTACCGATGGCAAAATCGTTGGGGGCATAGGCGACGCTGTAGCCGCCTGGATCAAACATGATGTTCACTTTACCGTCCGGCCCGCGCGAGGCGGCTTTTTTCAAAAGGTCGAGGCCCTCGGGGGTGGAGGCGATTTCGGCAAGCGCGCGCTCCATTATTTCGCGGTCGCGTCCGGTCACGCGGAATTGCGCTGCAGCCTCCGCGCCCACGTTTTCGACAACGTGTGACGGAGGGTCGAAACTCACGTAATCCCGATAATCTGCCATTAGAAGATTATACGACAGGCATCTATAACGTATAACGGCTGGTTAAGCACCCGCCGGAGCCGCGCATCTGTTTTCCCAACATGCTGATATTAATGAATAAAATCCCGTGTGACTTGACCGCGCAGCCCGAATATATTATACATAATATAAAGGATTGATGACCGGAATGTCCAAGAAGGAAACGTGGAAAAAGCTGGATAATACGCGGCTGCAGCAAGTGGTTGTCGAATTTGACCACACGCTGTCGCGGACGTTCAATTTCGCAACCGAAGTCGTTTCCAGCAAAGAAGATCTCACCGCAGGCGCGACCACCACCACAACGAACGCGGAAACTTTTTTCAGCGATGCCGACGATGGCATGGTGCGCGAGGCGTGGGAAGAAATGCAAAGGCAGGGCTCGTCCTTCGATTTCCATC
>JAYUPV010000375.1:0-3758 GCA_043759865.1 Alphaproteobacteria bacterium
CCACAATGGTCGGCGCGGCGTTTGGCACGCGCGCGCGGGATGTCCAGGTATTCGAGGAAGGGTCGGGCGTTTCCTTCAACCCCAGCACGATATCGAAGGCGCGCATGATGCCGGAATGCGAAACGACCAGCACCGTTTCCCCGCGCGCGAGGCGCGGCTGGACTTCGGTGTCGAAAAATTTCTGCACGCGATCGACGACCTGCTGATCGCTCTCCCCGCCCGGCAGCGGTTTGTCGAAGCGGCGACCATAGCTGATGATTTCGGGGTCGGTCTTGTGGTTGCGCCCCGTGAAATCGCCGGTATCCAGCTCCATGATTTCGGTGCGCTGCTCGATATCGAAACTACCATCCGGCTTTTTCAGGTGATCGTTGGTGCCTGCTGCCTTCAGTGCTTTCGCGGCGGTGTTGAACGCGCGGCCAAGCGTGGAGCTGTAAGCCTTGTCGAAATGGAAAATGCTGATAACCTTGCCAGCCTCCTCCGCCTGTTTTTCGCCTTTGGCATTGAGCGGAATATCGCGCTGGCCGGTCATGCGCTTTTGCACGTTATAATCTGTTTCGCCGTGGCGCAAAATAACAAGAGTTCCTTTTTTAGCCATGACTCACCTTTGAGGTTTTCGTCGCGGGTTTTGCCGCTTGTTTTTTCATCTGATAATGGCGCACCAGTTTGCCGTCGTCGTATTCAGCGATAACGGGTTGCGCGTTGTCGATGCGTTGCTTATCCGTCCACTGGTCGTCTTCGGGGTCGGGCTTTGGTACGAAGCCGAGCGCGACATCGAAAGCGCGCATGGTGCCGGAATGGGTGGATATCAAAACCGTTTCGCCTTTGGCAAGGCGCGGCAAAACCTCATCGGCGAAAAACTTTGCGACGCGGGCGGTGATGTCCTTGTCGCTCTCGCCGCCCGGCAGTTTGCGGTCATAGCGGCGGCCGAAATTCACGATCTCGGGGTCGGTCTTGAAATTGCGCCCCGTGAAACTGCCCATGTTCGCGCCCTTCAGCTCGTCGCGCTGTTCGATGGCCCAGCCGGTTTTATTTTTGAGATGCGCTTGCGTGCCCGCAGCTTCGAGCGCGAGCACGGCGGTGTTGAAAGCGCGCTGCAGGGTCGAGGAATAAACCTTGTCGAAATGAAAGACGCTGACGGTGCGGCCCGCTTCTTTGGCTTGTTCCACTCCTTCGGCGTTCAAAGGAACGTCGAGCCAGCCGGTCATGAGATTCTTGGCGTTGTGGTCTGTTTCGCCGTGACGAAAAAGGACAAGAGTGCCTTTTTTACCCATTCGCCGCTTTCTTCAGAAAGTAGTTTTTCTGCTTCTTGGCTTTTTCCATCTCGAACACCAGCGGCACGCCAGTCGGGATTTCGGCGCTGTTGATGTTTTCGGGCGTGTTTTCTTCAAGAATAATCAGCATCGCGCGCAGCGTGTTGCCATGGGCCGCGACCAGCACGTTCTTGCCCTGGTCGAGCAGCGGCTTGATATGCTCGGTGAAATAGGGGCGCACGCGGTCGACCACGTCCTTCAGGCTTTCGCCGCCGGGCGGGCGCACGTCGTAGGAACGGCGCCAGATGTGAACCTGTTCTTCGCCGAATTTCTTTCGCATTTCGTCTTTGTTCAGGCCGGTGAGATCGCCGTAGTCGCGTTCGCGCAAATCATCGTGCTTCACGAAATCATGCTGCTGCCCTGCTTCGGTCATCGCGAGCGATGCCGTGTTGTAGGCGCGCTTGAGGGTCGAGGTGAAAACCGCATCGAACTTGATATTTTTCAGCGACTGGCCCGCGGCTTTTGCTTCCTCGATGCCGGTGGGGCTGAGGTCGACATCGGTGAAACCGGTGAACTTGTTTTCCTTGTTCCATTCGCTTTCGCCGTGACGCAGCAGTACCAGGTAATTCATTTTATCCTCGTTGTGATGTAATGTTATGGTATATGCAAAAGGGGTTTTTGACAACCCCATTCCCCGCGCTTTTTGTTAACCAATATTCCCTTTTATAACAAGGGTTAATCGGCAGCCTGCATGCGGCTTTCACGGTATTTTTTGGCAAGCGCGAGCGCGGGGCGTTCAACCGCAAAATACGAAGCCGAGGCAACGGCAAGCGCCAGAAAATACGAAACAACAAAAGTCACGCGCCAGTCATTGCCAAGCGAAACATACACGGCGATGGGATAATGGAAAAGATACATGCCATAGGAAATTTTGCCGAGATAAACCGGAACCGCACCGCCGAGAAATTTTGCCGCGCGCGATTGCCCTTCCTCGACCACCGCGTAAATCAGGAAGCAGGTAAAAATTTCCGTGACGCTCACGCCGAGAACGAAAGTCCACGACACGCGCGGCCAGTCGGTGAAAAGGCAGGCGAGGAACAAAATAAACGACGCCGCCAGCAGCGCCTTGTATTCCGCTATCTTCCCGCCGCCGTGGCGATAGGCCGCAAGCCAGCCGCCGAGCAACAGGCCGCTGACGCGCAAATCGAAACGGTAGGCGAGCGCGGCATCGAAATAAACGCAGGCCGCCATTTTCCACGCGAGCGAAAGCAGAAATATTGCACCCAACGTTTTTGCGAGCCTGGGGCGGGGCACATGGCGCGCCAACATCAGCAAAACAAAGGGCCAGATGATGTAATAATGCTCCTCGACGCTGAGCGACCATGTGTGCATGAGGGCGGAGGCGCGTGACATCCATTCAAAATGCAGCGCGAAATCGGAAAGATAGGTCGCTGCAAAAAACGCATCGCGGTAAAAGCCCCTCACCTCCGTCGGCGGCTTGCCGAGTACAAGCCAGAAACAACCAAGCACCAGCGCGAGCAGCAACAGCAGTGCGGGGTAAAGCCGCAGCAGGCGGCGGATGTAGAAATGCAAAAAGTTGATCGTGCCCTTCGCATCGAACTCGCGTAAGAGCAGCGTGGTGATAATAAAACCGCTGAGAACAAAAAACGCATCGACGCCAAGATAGCCCGCTTTCATGAACGGCGCCTTGGCATGGAACAAAATCACCAGCAGAACGGCGAAAGCGCGGATGCCGTCGAGGGCGGGAATGTGTTTCAGAGCCGACATGATTCCAGCCTAGGCACTATTCGGGATGAAATCGAATAAAACTTTTTATGCGGTTAGCGCATGGAAATTAATTTCAAATACCTGATACGCCTGAATATTGCGTTTATTATTTAATAATAATTGCGATTAATGGAATGCTGTGTTATGCTTATTCCATGCTCGATGTGTCGAGCCGGTTATTGAACATTGTGAATAGAACTAAAAAGGCTGCCGCAGCGGTGCTGTTGCCTTACTACCCTCCCCCGGAGCCGCCGCAGGGACGCCTGCGCGCCGGCTGAGGGGAAGCCCGGGCATCTCTTGCCATATTTCCCAAATAGCACTAGATTGCCTCTTCTGTTTTTCAACTTTCGTTTCGGGCGAGAAATCATGAACGGCATGCGAGTGGGCAAAAGCACGGGCATCTTTTTTGCCCTGATGGTTGCCCTGCTTCCGGCTTCGGCGACAGCCGGATACCAGTACAAAGCGACCCCGTACCAATCCCCGCTGGCGGCTGCGCCGGTGATCCGGCATTTTGCTCCCCGTTCCACTCGGCATGAGTCAGCGCCGGAAGACATGTCAAAGCTCGCCCCTGTTTTCTCGGACCTCGAAGATGAATTTCCCGCGCCTATCGGGTTGCTGGTGCCGCCGCTTGTCATGGCCTCGCCCGCCCAGGACGGCACACCGGTGATTGTCGCGCCCGAAGCTGTTGCGGCGAAAGTGGCTGCAAAAAAAAGAACGCCG
>JAYUPV010000376.1:0-3602 GCA_043759865.1 Alphaproteobacteria bacterium
AGCCCCTTATCGTCATGACCCCGAAATCGCTGCTGCGTCACAAGCTGTGCGTGTCTTCGCTCAAGGAAATGACGGGCGAAACGCGCTTCCACCGCGTGCTGGGTGAAACGGCGCAACTGGATAAAGACATCAAGCGCGTTGTGCTGTGCTCGGGCAAGGTGTATTACGACCTTTTCGAGGCTCGCGAAAAACGCGGCATCAAGAACATCGCGCTTGTGCGGCTTGAACAGTTCTACCCCTTCCCCGAAAAACCGCTGTCGGACGAGCTGCGTAAATACCCGAACGCCGATATCGTCTGGTGCCAGGAAGAGCCGGAAAACCAGGGCGCCTGGCTTTTCCTCGACCGCCGCATCGAAGGCGTGCTGAAGGGGCTGAAACATAAAGCGGGCAGGCCGTCTTATATCGGCCGCCCCGAAGCCGCCGCTCCCGCGACCGGCTCGCTGAAAACGCACAACAAGGAACAAGAGGCGCTGATCAACGGCGCGCTCACGCTTTAGGAGTATAGAAGTCATGGCATTCGAAATCGTCGTCCCCGCGCTTGGTGAATCCGTCAAGGAAGCAACCGTCGCGAAATGGCTGAAAAAAGTCGGCGACAGCATCGCGGTCGATGAACCGCTGGTCGAACTTGAAACCGACAAGGTGACGCTCGAGGTCAACGCGAAATCGGCGGGCGTCTTGAAAGAAATCAAGGTGCAGACCGGCTCCAACGTGCAGGTCGGCGCGGTTCTTGGCAGTATCGGGGAAGGCAGCGGTGCCGCCCCCGCACCGAAAGCGGCTGCAGCCTCTGCTCCTGCAAAAATCGAACCGCCGAAAGCAGCGCAAGCGGCTGCGAAACCTGTCAGCAACGATTCATTCCTCTCGCCTGCCGTTCGCAAGCTGGTGGATGACAAAAAGGTCGATACCTCGGGTATTCCCGGCACCGGCAAAGACGGTCGCCTGACCAAAGGTGACGTGCTGGAAGCGCTCTCGAAACCGGCAGCCGCTCCCGTAGCGAAAGCTCTCGCAGCACCTTCCGGCCCGCGCAACAATGCCGCGCGGGAAGAACGGGTGCGCATGACCCGCCTGCGCGCCCGCGTCGCCGAGCGCCTGAAAGAAGCGCAAAACACCGCCGCCATGCTCACGACCTTCAACGAAGTCGATATGAGCCATGTGATGGCACTGCGCGCACAATACAAAGATAGCTTCGAGAAAAAACACGGCGTGAAGCTGGGCTTCATGTCCTTTTTCGTCAAAGCCGCGATTCAGGCGCTGAGGGATTTCCCCGGCGTGAACGCGGAAATCGATGGCGGCGATGTCGTCTATAAAAACTATTACGATATCGGCGTGGCCGTTTCGACCCCGACCGGCCTTATCGTGCCGGTGCTGCGCGACGCCGACCAAAAAGGCTTTGCCGACATCGAAAAATCCATCGGCGATCTCGGCCTGCGCGCCCGCGACGCCAAGCTCGGCCTTGAGGAACTGACCGGCGGCACTTTTACCATCACCAATGGCGGTATTTTCGGGTCATTGATGTCGACCCCCATTCTGAACCCGCCGCAATCGGGCATTCTCGGCATGCACAAAATACAGGATCGCCCCGTCGCCGTGAACGGTCAGGTCGTCATCAAGCCGATGATGTATCTCGCGCTTTCCTACGACCACCGCATTGTGGACGGCAAGGAAGCTGTTTCGTTCCTCGTGCGCGTCAAGGATGCCATCGAGGACCCGCAACGCCTGCTGCTGGATGTATAAGGCCTTTTTTGCCGTACTTATCTTTATTTTGAGCAGCACGCCTGCGCTTGCCGCAAAAGGTGACTATGTCGTGCTGCTGCACGGTATCGCACGCACGAAATCGTCGATGGAGACCTTGCAAAAAGATTTCGAGCTGCACGGCTATGACGTGCTGAACATGGACTATCCCTCGCGGAAATACTCCATCGACAAACTGGCGGAATACATCCACACCGACATCAGTACCTTCAATCGCGACAGCAAAAAGAAAATCCATTTCGTCGGCTACTCGCTCGGCGGGCTTGTGGCGCGGGCTTATATCAAGAAACATCCGCCGGAAAATCTAGGACGTGTTGTAACTTTGGGCACACCCAACAAGGGCAGCGAGTTTGCCGATATGATCGGTGACCTTGGCGTTTACCAGACGCTTTACGGCCCTGCGGGGCAGGAACTGACGACCACGCATGATTACGACACGCTGTTCGGCAAGCCCGATTACGACCTCGGCTGCATCGCGGGCGACCGCACCATCGACCCCGTCGCGACGCTGTTGATTATCGACGGCGATGACGACGGCAAGGTGTCGGTCGAAAGCACCAAGGTGCAAGGCATGAAAGACCATATCGTGCTGCATGCCACGCATACCTTCATGATGTCGAACGAAGACGTGATGCGCGAAACGCGCCATTTCATTGAAAACGGCAAGTTCGAGCACAAGAAGGAAGAATAATTTAAGGCTGCTGGCTTGGCTTCGGCGTTGCCGCAGGGGGCGTTGCTGCAGGCGCGGGACCCGGTTCTGCCTCCATGGGCGTGAACTGGTGCGCGCCGGTGACCTGCCATTTCAGGTTCAGGAACATGGTTTGGCCGCGTTCGTTCCGCAAGCGCCCGGCAATCGCCTTTGCTTCCGATACGTCCAGCACGGGTGCGCCGATGATGAACACGTTTTCACCGCGCAGGGTTTGCTGGAATTCTTTTTCCACTTGTGCGCGTTGCAGCAGGATAAGGGTGTTGCCGCCGTCTTTGTAGATTTTCACGGGCGTGCCGCGCAGCGCGCCTTTTTCGCTGTTCTTGGTGTTCACGGTTGCGCGGAACTCGATCAGGCGGGGGAATTCTTTTACCTCGCCGCCCGCTTTGGCATCGGCTGATTTGTACATCTTGTTCAAAAGCGCGCGGAACTTGTCGCGGCTATCGACGATAAATTCGTCAATCGGCAGGGTCTTGCCTTTGTAATTCACCACGGTCTTGGCAAGGCCGGCTGCGCCGCCCTTGTCGCCGATAACTTTTTTGAGGTCGAGCAGGTCGTCTACGCTACGAACGGCGGCGGTGACGTAGTTGCCTTTTTCGACGGTGCTGGCGACGCCGATAAGATTTTGCGGCAATACAGCGGCATTGAAGTCGTCGGCCAGTTTCATGTTGAGGTTGAGGACGATGGTCTTGCCCTCTTTCAAACCTTCCTCGATGCTTTTGTTGCGGCGCGCGATGACCTTGAAATCTTCATACTCGGTGCAGGCCGCGACATGTTCGGCGACGGCTTTGGAAACGAAAGCCGCGCTGCGCGTGGCGGCGGAACCGTGGGTCAGCGACGCCTTGCGAAAGGTCATGTGCGCGGAGCAGTTTGGATCGGCGCATTTCAGGTTACCCGCATGGACGGCCTTGTTGTACTGGTGGGCGAGGACGATGCTGCCGTCTGCCAAGCGTGCTTTTTTCATGACGATAAATACCTTTTAAAATTTGCAGTTACCATAACGCACAAGTCTCTCGAATGCAAGAACAGCGGGCGGTTTTGCAGGAAAAAAAGAGGCCGGGGTTACGGGCCCGGCCTCTTAACACACTCTCTATTATTATTAGAAACTTCCTCGACACCACGGAGATGGTTTTTGTCGAAGACTCCT
>JAYUPV010000377.1:0-7603 GCA_043759865.1 Alphaproteobacteria bacterium
GTTGTTCGTGCCCGCAGGCGCGTCGTTCACCGCCGTCACGTTGAAGGTCATGGTGTTCGGCGCGGTGTCGGTATCCACACCGCCGTTCGCCGTGCCGCCGTTATCCCGTACAGTGAAGGTAAAGCTGGAATAACCCGCACCGCTGCCGTTCGCGGCCGGTGCATAGCGCAGGAAGGCAAGGTCTGCAGCCGAAATGACCTGGTTCAGCGTCACCGCACCGGCAGGAACCGAGGCTCCGGCCGCGATGGTCAGTGCGCCAAGAACGGGCAGCGTATTGATGCGCACCGAAAATAAAGTGTTTGCTGGCGTGTCGTTCGAGTCGGTGAAGCCGAAGTTCGCGGCGGTAAAGGAATACGTCGATTCTTCAAGAATTGTGATGGTGTTGTCCGTGCCATCGGGAGCATCGTTCAGCGCAGTGACGTTGAAGGTAAAGGTATTGGCAGACTGATCGAGGTCAACGCCGCCATTCGCCGTGCCGCCGGAGTCCTGCACCTGGAAAGTAAAGCTGTTCGAGCCGCTGGTGTTTGCGGGCGGAGTGTACACAAGCAGGCCGCTTGCGATGTTCGCGGCGCTGATGTACTGGCCGACCGAAACCCCCACGCCGCCAAGAGTAATCGTACCCGCCGTCGGCAAGGTCGTGATCCGTACCGCCTGCAAAATATGCGAGGGGCTGTCATTGGGGTCGCTGAAGCCGAAACCGGCCGTCGTGAATGTATAGGGGGCATCTTCGAAGATACCCACCGTGTTATTCGTGCCCTGCGGGGCATCGTTTGCCTGGTTGAGGGTGATGGCGAAGTTCTGGCCGCTGATCGTGAAAACGCCGTCAAATACGCTGAAAACAAAAGCATCCGGCCCTGTCGGGTTCGTGCCGTTGTGGACGTAAACGACAAGGTTCGCCGCGAGATCCGCCTGCGTAAAGCTGGTGATGGGCGTTCCGGGCGCGCTTGAGAAAGCAATGAAGCCGTATGTGGGGCCGGAGGTAACGGTGACGACACGGCTGGCAGGCGCGCTCTCGTCCGCGATGGACAGGGCGGCGGTCGTAATGGTGGTGACAGCCCCCTCGTTCGCCGACATACCGTTATTGGTGATAATCGGAGATTCGTCGACGTCGGTGAGGTTGACGGTAATCGTTGAATCGAAAATATCGACCCCGCCGTTGGCCGTGCCGCCGTTGTCCGTCGCGCGGATGACGAGGCTGAAGACTGGCGTGGTTTCATAGTCGAGCGTGTTCAGGACGGTGACGATACCCGTCGAAGAATCTATCGTAAACTTATTGCCTGTGTTGCCGCCGACGATGGAATAGGTGACGGTCTGGCTGACTTCCGAGTTGGTCGTGTTCGCATTGGCGATATAAGTGCCTATCGCCGCGCCTTCGGAAACTGTGTAGACGATACGGCTCGGCACGACAAGGTTGACAGCCCATTCGATGACATAGCCCATCGTCACCGATGCGGCACTGTCATGCCATTGGCCGGTCGTGGCATCGAGCGACTGGTAGTTTTCATTCCCGCCGGTATTGGCCGGTTCGCCCGTCGCCCAGTTGATGTAAGAACCAAGATAGGTGAACGGTCCGCTCGAGAAAATCTGTCCGGCCTCGACGCCGCCTGTGAATTTCCAGACGCCTTCCTGCACCGCATCGGAACCGCCGAGCCAGGCAGCAGCCGCTGCGAGTCCGTCGACATAACTGTTTTCCGTGGAGGAAGTGATGTTGGCAAGCGAACCCGCACGGCCGAAAAGCAGGCTGGCATTCGCCCCCGCAAGCGCCGTGGCGTAGTTCACGGCTGTACCGACATACTGGTAAAAGCTGCCTGTGGTGGCGTTATAGCTGATGGAAGGATAGGCCGCCAGCACCTCTGCAACCGTCCAGTTATCCGCAAACACGATCGTCGGTGCGTCGTTCACCTGATTGATGGTGATATTGAAAGTAAAGGCGGAAGAAGTGGCAGAGGGGTCGGTAATTGTGAAACTGAAGGCATCGGTCGTAAATTCGCCGCCATCGTTCACGTATTGCACGCGGTTCGCGTTAATGTCAGCGAGGGTGAAGGAAGTAATGGCCGTGCCAGGCAGCGTGGACAATTGCAGATAGCCCCGGTCGACAGCGTCCGTCACCGTGAAGATGATCGAGGCGGGCGGGTCGGTATCGACGATGCTGAGCATGGCCGAAGTGATGGTCGTGGCAACGCCTTCATTCGCCGTGACGCCGGTGTTGGTAATGCCGCCGGTGCCCGGTACGCCATTGAACAGGATGGTGACGGTCTGCACGGCAGAGGTGTTTACGCCGTCATTAACGGTCATGTTAAGAGTGTAAGACGGTGTGGTGCCAAGATTGGTCCGTATCGTGCTGGCGGCAGCGGCGTCGAGGATGGTGATCTGGCCTGTCGTCGCGTTGACGGAGAACAGCGCCGAACCTGTGCCACCAGTGATGGCGTAAGTGAGTGCCGTGCCCTCCTGGTCGCCGCCCTGCACCGAGCCCATGACCGAGCCCGCGACGATGTCGGTCGCGGGGGTGGTATAGTTGTAACGGTAGGAGAGGTTGTTGATGACATCAGAACCTTCCCACTCGATGATGTAGCCATAGGGCCCCTGGTTGTCGTTCCAGTTGCCGCCATTCTGCCACTCGAGCCATTCTTCGCCGGCGAACTGGGTCTGGGTCCATTCCATGACGCCGTTGACGTTGGTCGTGTTGCCGAAAAGATAGTCGTTAGGCTCGAGGTTGTTCCAGTTGTTGAAAGCGCCGTTGACAGGCGCGCCGCCCTGGCCGGACAGACCGACATAGAACACCAGGCCTTTTTCGGGGCCCGCCATCCATGTCCAGTAACTTTCCGTGTTGGTGTCGGAAGCCGCCGTCCAGAGGCTCTGGCCGGACATGCCGTCAATGAAGGTGTTTTCCGCCGCGCTCGTGATGGTCACAAGGTGACCCGCCACACCGTTCAGGTAGGCAAGCTCGGAATTTCTCAGCGCCGTGCCGATGCCGACGGTGCCGGTGACGAGACGGTAATAGTTACCGGTCGCCGCGCTGTACTGCACTGTGGAGTCCATCCAGGTAATAACCTGACTGGGGGACAGCGAAGGCGCGCCGTTTGTGTTGTCGATGGTCACAAAGACCGGCGTGCTCAGCAGTTTCACGGAGAAGTTGTCGACCGTGCCGGCAAAGGTGTTGTTGGCCGTAAAGCCGAGCGTCGTGGTCGCGCCAGCCACGATCGTTTCTGTGTAGGTGCCGCTTAACGCCCTGGCTGTTCCGGCCGTGCCGCCGAGCGTCGCGGTAATCGTGCCCGCCGTACGGATGATGGTATAGGTGATCTGATAGGAACTGCCCGCGACAAGGCGGGTATCCGTCTGTGTCAGGTTGCTGGCGGTGCCGGCTGTTTTCGTTGCGACGCCGTTGTTGACGACCCAGCCCGTGCCTTGCGTCCAGCCGGTTTCCATGATCTGGAAGTTATCGACCGTGCCCGCGAAAGCGGCATCCGCCACCAGACCGATGGTCGTCGTCGCGCCCGCTGTGACGATTTCGGTATAGGTGCCCGAGGCGTTGCGCGATGTGCCGGCCGTGCCGCCAAGGGTCGTGTTAATCGTGCCCGCCGTACGGGTGATGGTATAGGTAATCTGGTAGGTGCGGCCTGTCACAAGGGCGGCGTCGACCTGCGTCAGGTTACTAGCGGTGCCCGCTGCTTTCGTTCCAACGCCGGCGGCAATCGTCCAGCCTGTGCCTTTTGTCCAGCTTGCATCCGCCGCATAGGCGCCGTTCACAACATGGTCGGTGTAATCCACAACCAGGAAGTTATCGACCGTACCGGCATAGGCGGCATCCGCGCTAAAGCCGATGGTCGTCGTCGCGCCAGCGGTGATGACTTCCGTGTATGTGCCTGCTGCGTTGCGCGAAATGCCAGCCGTTCCGCCGATGGTCGCGTTGATCGTGCCCGCCGTACGGGTGATGGTGTAGGTGATCTGGTAGGTGCGGCCCGCGACAAGCTGCGTATCTGCCTGCGTCAGGGTGCTGGCCGTGCCGGCCGCTTTCGTGCCGACGCCCGCACCGATGGTCCAGCCCGTGCCTTTGGTCCAGCTGACGTCTGCCGCATAAGTCCCGTTGATCACGGAGTCAATGCCGTAGTCGCCGTTCACCACTTCGTTGTTAACAGGGGTGGAGAGCGACCCGTCGGAAACGACCAGCCCGAGCATCACTTCGTTGGCACCGGCAACCGTGTTCCGGAAGGTGATGATGCCGTTGTTGATGTCGGTCTGGGTAAAGGTACCGCCTTGCGTCAGCGCCACGCCGCTTTTCTGCAGGAAGCCTGTCGTCGGCGCGGCGGTGAGTGTGTAGGTAAGCGTGCCTGAATCGGCGTCTATCGCCAGCAGGTTGCCGCTGTTGATCGTGACCGTGGCGCCGTCGGCCACGCGGATACCGGTATTCGCCGCGATAACGGGCGCATCGTTGACCGGCGTGACATTCAGCGTGGTCGAGCCGAGGAAGTCACCGTCGAGGCTGTAGCTGATGGTGCGGGTGGCGGCAGGATTGTCGGAAATATTGCGGTAGCTGATGCGGTCGATAACCGCCTTCACACCGGCGGCGGTCGCGTTGGCGTTCAGCGTGATGATCAGCGAGTTGCCGTCGACGCCGTTGCCGCCTGCGGAGGAAAGACTGCCGATCTGCAGGCCGCCGTAGGAAACCGAGAAGTTGTAAACCGCGACGTCGGTCGCGTTCATCGTGCCCACGGTCGTGCGTGTGCGGCTGATGTAAAGCTGGTCGTTGATCCCACCTGTCGTCGAGACGATGAGGTTGACGCCGTCAAAGCTCACGGGCGCGCCCGTGAGAGTCGTTGCAGTCGCCTGCGCCGGTGTTAAAATCGTCGGCGTCACAAAGTCGTAGTCGCGGTTGGTGGGCTGGAGAACGTTGACTTGTGTTTCGGTGAGCGTCACACCGGCAGCGAGACCCGCGAGCGATGCGTCGAGCATCATGCGCTTTTCCAGCGCCTGCATCGTCTTGCGCGGGGATCTTTTGGACCCCTTGCCTTTGCCCGTCTTATCGACTGTCATTCCCGCCTGCCACGACGCTGAAGAAGTTCACTATTTTCCCTTATAAATTATAGCTTTAGAGACGTTAGGAATTTGTTAACAGGGCGAATGCCCTTCCGCTCGCGAATGGAGCGTTGCAAAAGACGTGCCTCTTCAGGCTATTACATCTTTTCACAAACGTGTGATAAAAAATTACCCTTTCCCCAACATCAGGCAATTAAAGCCATAATCAAGAAATAAAATTTCGGGGATTATGCCGATTCTTTCGCGGAGCCCTTACCCCCTTGTGGCTTCCGGCCGCAGTTTGTACGATGTTTTCGTCATCAAAACCGTTTCGAAACCGGGAGCAAAGCCGCATGGCTGATTTGCCTGAAAATCCCCTCACGCGCCCTTCGATACTGCCGCTTGGCGCGCCGCCTCTCGATGTTGTGAAGACCGAACATTTCCTGCCCGCCATCCGCGAGGCGATAACGGGGATGAAGGCAAAAATTGCCGCCATCCGCGACAATCCAGTCCCGGCGAATTTCCAAAACACCATCGAGGCGCTCGAGTTTTCGAAATATCCCCTCACCCGCGTCGCGAATATCTATAACAACATTGCCGCAGTCAAAAACAGCGACGCGCTGATGGAGACAGGCGGCGAAATCAAAGGCGAGCTGGCGCGCCATTCAAGCGAGATCATGACCGATGCCAAGTTGTTCGCGCGGGTGAAATCGGTGCATGACCGGCGCGATACCCTGAGCCTCGATGCCGAGCAAAAAATGCTGGTCGAGCGCACTTACAAAGCCTTTGTGCGCAACGGCGCGCTCTTGGGCGATAATTCCAAGGCTGCACTTGGCGAACTGGATGCAGAAATCGCCGCGCGCACCACCGATTTTCAAAACAACATGCTGAAATCTGTCGGTGCCTACCGGAAAATCATCAGCGATGAAAACGACCTTGCGGGCGTGCCGGAGCGCGTCAAAAGCCAGTACAAGCAGGCGGCAGAAGAAGCCGGTTTGCAGGGCCAATGGCTCGTTCAACTGCTGCCCCCGCCCTATGACCTGCTCGAAAACGCCAGCAACCGCGCATTGCGCCGCGAAGTCTACCTTGCCATGGGCAACACCGCCAATGGCAGGGCGTTTGACAACAACCCCGTCATCCTCGATATCGTGCGCCTGCGCCACGACAAGGCACAGCTGATGGGCTGCGCGAACTATGCCGAATTCATGCTCGAAGACCGCATGGCGAAAACGCCCGAAGCGGTGGTGCAGTTCCTCGAAAAGACCGAAAAAACCTACCGCCCCGCAGCAGAGGCGCAGTTGCAGAAAATCAAGGATCTCGCCGCGAAAAACGACGGCATTGCCGATTTCCAGCCGTGGGATTTCGCCTATTATAACCGCAAATTTCAGGAAGAAACCTTCCACCTCAATGTCGAGGACCTGCGCCCCTATTTCAGCCTTGAAAACACGCTGAAAGGCCTGCACGAACACGTCGAAAAGCTGTTCGGCATCACGGTGACGGAAGAAAAAACCGGTAAATATCCGGTTTATCACCCGGATGTCCGCGTCTACGAAATCGCCGACAAAACAACCGGCGAAAAAATCGGCGTGATGTACGGCGATTTCTATGCCCGCCCCGGCGAAAAAAACAGCGGCGCATGGATGGAGGTGTTCCGCGACAAGGGCATGGACACTGTCAATAACCTGCCAATCGTCATCAACTGCCTGAACCTCGCGAAACCGACAGGCGACACGCCGTCGCTGCTGTCGCTTGACGATGTACGTACCATTTTCCATGAATTCGGCCACGGCCTTCACGGGTTGCTGGCCGAGGGCAAATACGCCACCCAAAACGGCATTAACGTGAAATGGGATTTCATCGAACTGCCGTCACAACTGCAGGAAAACTGGGTGCTGCAGCCGGAGGTTTTGAAGACTTTTGCCAAGCATTGGCAAACCGGCGAAACGCTGCCCGATGACTTGATGCAAAAGGCAATCAAGCTCGAAACCTTCAACGCGGGCGTTAACGGCATGCGTATGAATTTCCAGTCCATGCTCGACATGACCTGGTACATGACCGACCCTGCCACGATCCGCAGCGCCGCCGATCTTGAAAAGAAAGTGGCCGAAAAACACGGGCTTTTCGCGCCCGGACTGACACTCAAATCAACCGGTTTCGACCATATTTTCTCCGGCGGCGCCGATTACGCGGCGGGGTATTACAGTTACAAATGGGCGGAAGTGCTGGAGGCGGATATTTTCGAGACCTTCCGCGACAAAGGGCTTTACGACCCCGAAACCGCCAAGCGCCTGCGCGAAATCATCTACGCCAAGGGCGCGACAGTCGAGCCGGATGTGCTGTTCCGCGATATGAAAGGCCGCGACCCCGACCCCGATGCGCTTTTCCGGCGGGAGGGACTCCTGCCCGCAAAAAAGCCGCCTGAGGGCAAAAAGCCCTCCGCGCCTTCTTCGCCAAAACCTTAAAACTTCTTCGGGTCGATAAACCGCTTCAGCACATTGCCCGTGATGCGCGCGACGTTGTTGTCGCGGTTGTTATGCGCAAGGCTGGCGGCCCATGTGATAGAGCCGATGGAAAAAACCGCGCCGCCCGC
>JAYUPV010000378.1:0-2002 GCA_043759865.1 Alphaproteobacteria bacterium
AAAGATGCCGGTGGCCTCAACCTTGCCGTTAAAATATTCGCGCGGGTCCATCACCGGCGTATTTTTTGCGTATTTTTGTACGTCGGTATCGGGGCAGCAGAACATTGTAATCACCATGGCCAGAGTAAGGACAAAAACAAGGGCAGGAACAAGATACTTCTTCATTCCTTCGCCAGCAACCGCCGCCGCACCTCCCGCTCCGACGTTTTTGGCGACATCCAGATGTCGATAAAGCGTTCCGAAAAAACGGGGTCGGAAATGCTGCCGCGAAATTTGCCGTTATAGTAAAGGCGCGTTCCCTTGGCGGGAAGGTAGATCGCGGTAATATGGTCACCCTTCTTCACGTCGGGAAAAAGTTTTTCCAGTTGAGCCTGCCAGACTGCCGCCGTTGTTTTATCAAGCTGCTCCTGCCCGTCCATTTCGTCAATCGAGCGCTGGGCAAGGTCGTCACCATCGAAATTCATCAGGTATTGCAGCCTGAGAGCGAAGGGTTTTTTCATCGAAAACGACACCGCATCCGTCCAGAGCGTCGCGTCATAGACCTTGAACACCAGCTTCGTCAGCCGCGCCGTGCCATAGGGCGCGGAGGCCTTGATATAGGGCGCGATTTCAGGCGGCGCCGCCGCAAAGGCCGGCACCGGCAGCAGGGCAAGCACAAGGGCGAACACAATACTACGCATGTTTCATCTCCACCTGCACCACATTGGCACGGCCGGTGGCGAAGGCAGCGGCACAGGTACCAAGATAAAAACGCCAGTTGCGCACAAAGGCTTCGCTATACCCCATATCCCTGATCTCACCGAGCCGGCCCTCGAACCGCACCGACCATTCGCGCAGCGTGCGCACGTAATCCTGACCGAAGCGGTAAGTATCGACGCATTCCAGCCCCACCGCGCGCGCTTCCTCGGCAAAGCGTTTTTCCGAGGGCAGCATACCGCCCGGAAAGACGTAATGGCGTATAAAATCGCTGCTGCTGCGGTAAACATCAAACAGGTCGTCGCGCATGACGATGGTCTGCACCATCGCGCTGCCGCCTTTTTTCATGCTGTTGGCGATGCGGCGGAAATAAACCGGCCAGTATTTTTCGCCGACAGCTTCGAACATTTCAATCGAGACGATGGAATCGAACACGCCGCCCGTGTCGCGGTAATCCTGCAACCGTATATCGGCGCGGCCGCCAAGGCGCTGCGTGGCGAAGCTGTGCTGCGCGGGGGAGATGGTCAGGCCGGTCACGCGGCGGCTGTCATTCGCTGCGGCCTCGGCAAAGCCGCCCCAGCCGCAGCCGATTTCCAGCACACTATCGCCCGTCGTGCGCGACAGGATGCGGCAATATTTTGCGCGTTGCGCTTCTTCGAGGCTGTCGGTGCCGTCGCCGAAAATGGCCGATGAGTAAGTCATGCTGCGGTCGAGCCAGAGGCGGTAAAAATCGTTACCCACGTCGTAATGTGATTGAATATTCTGCTTGCTGCCCGATTTGCTGTTGCGGCGCAAAACCTTGTTCAGCACGTTAAAGCCGAGCCGCTGGAACATGCCGCCATGCGCATAAACGCCAAGGCTGTGCAGGTTGGAAAGAAACACGGTAAAAAGATCCTCGATGTTCTCCGTATCCCACAGCCCCGCGATGTAATCTTCACCGAGCGCTATATCACCGCGCGCCAGCGCGTTGTTGACGGCTTTCCAGTCGTGCAGCACAAACGCCGCATCCGCGCCCGGCTTTGTTCCCTTGAACGACAGCACCTTGCCCTCGGGCGTGGTGATTTTCAAGCTGCCGTATTCGATGTGCTCGAAATTCTGCAACAATTGCTGCGCCAGCATGGTAAAGGGCGTTTTCATCGTGAAACCTCTTCCTCCGGCGCCTTGGGCCGGCTGATATAACGGATGCCTTTCATCCACAGGCGCAGGGCCTGATAATGAATCAACGCGACGACCTTCAACGTCATCATCGGGTAGCGGAAAAAAGCCTTGAGCAAATTGGCACAGCTTAACCGTACACGCTTGCCCG
>JAYUPV010000379.1:0-2750 GCA_043759865.1 Alphaproteobacteria bacterium
CTCGCCCATGGCGATATAAGCCTGCGGATAGTTTTTTGCGAGGTCGGGGTTCGGCAGTGGGTTAAACCCGCCCATCGGAATACGCGACATGCTCTCGACACCAGCGCAAATAAACGAATTACCCGCACCGCTCGAAATCGCGCCGACGGCCTGGTGGATCGCCTGCATGCTTGACCCGCAGAAACGATTGACCGTTACGCCGCCGACCGAGGTCGGCAGGTTGGCGATATTCACAATCAGCCTTGCGACGTTAAAACCCTGTTCCCCCTCGGGGAAGGCACAGCCGAGAATAAGATCTTCGATATCCCCCGTGTTCGCACCGGTGCGTTTCAGCAATTCCCTCACCACCTGCGCGGCGAGGTCATCAGGGCGTATTGTCGCAAGGTCGCCCTTTGCCGCGAAGTGAAACGGGGAGCGGACATAACCGGCGATCACAGCTTGACTGGACATGATAAAACTCCCTGAAAAACAATTGCTTAAACAATATGGTGGACAAAGAAAACAATATCAAGAATGATAAAAAACGCTTATTCCATAGTGCTTTGAAAGCCCTCATGATCGAAATCGCAGCAACAGAGAAAATACCCCGCGCTTTGTACAAAGTGACCCTCGGCTTTGCAAAACACCTCGACGGCGCAACCGCCCAGCTTGTCGGTGACGCGCTTGAAGAACTTTGCGACGCTGTTTCTCTCCATAATCGCGACTGTGCGGATGGTGACGACTGGACAGTATCGCTCACCAGCTACGGCGCGCCTGACCTTGACGCCATCCATGCGCGGCTCGAAGAACTAGAAGCGGGGATGGTGGCAAGAGAAGCGATTACGGCCGAACGCCTTCCCGAAACCGATTGGCTGCAGCATGTGCATGACAATTTTCCGCCGGTCACCATCGGGCGGTTCTTCGTCTACGGCTCGCATTACGCGGGCGGAAAACCGGTGGGCCTTGTGCCGCTGCAAATTGACGCGGCAACGGCCTTCGGCTCCGGCGAGCATGAAACAACACGTTCCTGCATGGTCGCCTTCGACCAGCTGGCAAAGCAGCACAGCTTCCAAAACGCGCTGGATATGGGCTGCGGCTCGGGCATTCTTGCGGTTGCGGTTGCAAAAATATGGCCGCAGGCAAAACTGACCGCCATCGATATCGACCCTGAATCCGTTGTTGTCACCAACCGCCACGCTGCCATGAACAGTGTCGTTTTGGCAGCGGAAGCGGGTGACGGATATAAATCCCCCCTTGCCATCAATAACGCTCCCTATGATTTAGTTGCCGCAAACATCCTTGCGGGTCCGCTGGTCGCCATGGCGCCCGAGCTTTTTGCCGCTCTGAAGCCGGGGGGTTTTGCCGTTCTCTCAGGGTTACTTGGCCGCCAACAGGAAGAAGTCACCGGGGCGCATCTGCGCGCAGGGCTGAAACTTTCCGGAGTTATCGAAGACGGTGACTGGCGTGCGCTTCTTTTTCAAAAGGCGAAGCCCTGATTTAACAAAGGTTTAGGTAACTTTTGCTTTGTTAACGTATCAGGTTATATAATAAAGAGAGAAGCTATAAGGAGCTGAAATCCATGCGTATCGCTGTTCTTGCCGCCTGCCTGTTCCTTTTGGGCGCATCACCTGCTTTTGCCCAAGGATCGGAGATGTTCGACACCGAAGGCAAGGGAAGCCAGCTCCCCTCCACCGATGAATATAAAAACGTCCCTATCGGCCTGCTGCTGCCGCCTGAAGAAGCCGAAAAAATCGCCAAGGCGACCGGCAAAGAAGCAGGCCTCGATGGTCGCGTGCGAAAAATGAACTACGACAAAATTCAGGAGCTTTACAATCAGGGCCAGTTTGAACAGGTTCTTGCCAACGTCCAGGTCCTCGCCGACGGCGGCCACCACGGCGCAGAGGAAATGCTGGGTATCATGTACCGGCAAGGGCAGGGTATAAAAGCCGATCCGCTGAAAGCCTTCGACCTTCTCAGTAAAGCCGCCGAAGAAAACCGCCCGCTGGCGCAGCACCATCTGGGCGTCATGTTTTACCTTGGCGAAGGCGTGCCGCAACCCGATGCTGTACAGGCGCTGATGTGGCTGCATATCGCCATCGTCCACTACAAAGACGGGCCAGAAAAAGACCGCGCCAAACAGGACCGCGATAACATCTTTCCGCAGCTGACCCGCCGCGAAAAAGACCGGGCCATGGAAACCGCACGCGCATGGCTTACCAAGCGCGGCGAAGGGCATTTACTGGATCTGAGATAAAGCTAAACAACCGGTGCTGCGGGAGATTTCGGCGCACCGAAAGAACCTATTTTGGCTTTAAAGTAGTCATAGGTCAGCGTTGCCTGATTGAAGCCGTAGTTTGTGCCATCGCCTGTGAGTGTGCTGAGAGCAGCGCCTGCAACCTGAAAAGCTCTTTTGAGCAGGGACGGTTTTTCTGCATTGAAAATCTCGCCTGAGCCTTGGGTAATGTCGTTGCCAGCCATGTATTGTCCCTCCCCGCTTTTGAATCAGTATACGCGGAAGGGTACGATGATACGGTTCGTTATGTCAAGGATTCGCTCAGCGGCGGGGGTCGGGGCTTTCCAGAAATTTGCTGATATCCTGTTGAATATGCTGCAAATGCATGCGGTTGAAGTCATCCTCGAGCCCGCTATACCACTCGCTCGTAAACATGCAGCCGCTCAGGTAATTCTGTCCGTTCGGCAAGACGCCGATGCGCTCGATCGCACCACGTTTCAGCGGCATGCGGCCGATTCCAGCACCGCCCGTGCTTGCC
>JAYUPV010000380.1:0-3150 GCA_043759865.1 Alphaproteobacteria bacterium
CGCCCCTCGCACGATGTTCGCAAGCGTGGCAAGGCCGGAAAACCCGCCGCCGATGATGGCAACGTCGTATGCAAGATGCATCGGCGACCCTGTTTCCTACCAGAAAAGCTGTTGTTTTTTCTTGGGCGACATGTTGATGAGATCTGTGACCGACAGACCGTCCAGCACATCGGCGATTTTGTTGCGCACTTCCAGCATGGCGTGGCGGATGACGCAGACATCTTCCTGCGTACAGTCTTTGCACTTTTTGTAGTAATAGGTGCTGGCGCAGGGGATGGGGGCGAGCATGCCGTCCATCGCCCGGATAACCTGCCCGAGCATGATTTTCTCGGGTTCTTTTTTCAAAGAGTGGCCGCCATGCGCCCCGCGCTCCGATTTCAGCGCGCCCGCCTTTTTAAGGTCGGTCAATATCGCCTCGAGGAACTTGATCGGTACGCGGGCTTTTTTTGCGATGGCTTTCGAGGGCATTTTCTCGCCCTCTGCGGCCAGCACGACCAGTGCTTTTAGCGCGTATTTGCATTTCATGGTGAGCATGGTTAATTCCTACCTTCAGACAGGATTTTAATCCATATAGGATAAAGAGGCAATTTTTAACGTAAGGCTCAGGAAACGGGGCGGGCGGGGGTGCCTGCAACGGTCACGCCGGCGGGGACGTCGGCAATCACAACGCTTCCGGCCGCGACCTTGGCGCCTTTGCCAATTTCGATATTGCCGATAATCGTGGAATGGGCGCCGAGGGTAGCGCCAGCGCGGATTTTTGGGTGGCGGTCGCCGGGGGTGAACGTTTTGCTGCCCAGCGTGACGCCGTGCCAGAAAAGCACATCGTCTTCTACCACGGCGGTTTCACCGATGACGATGCCGGTCGCATGGTCCATCATCACGCCGCGGCCGATGCGCGCTCCGGGATGGATGTCGACGCTGAACAGCTGGGCAATGCGGTTTTGCAGGTACAGGGCAAGGTGCTGGCGGTCGGCATTCCACAGGTAATGCGCAAGGCGATAGGACTGTAGCGCGTGAAAGCCCTTGAAGAACAGGAAAGGCGAGATCCAGTCGCGCGAAGCGGGGTCGTGCTTCGCGATGGATTTCATGTCGCTCTCGACGATGTCCTGCAGGTCGGGAACGGCTTCGGAAAATTCATGGTAAAGCTGCAGTAGCAGCCCCTCGGGCAAATGCTTGGCGGCGAGTTTTCCCGACAGCAAGCGGCCGAGAGATTCCGGCAGCGTCTGCGCGGGAAGCACGACAGACTGGAGCAGGGGCGCGAGCGCCGCGTCGTTATCCGCCAGTTTTTCGGCTTCGCTTTTCAGCGCCTGCCAGACGGAGTTCATGCCTGCTTTCAATGGATGCACCTTGTTCATGAAACATGTTTACCCAATTAACCGCTTGAAGTCACGATATATATTGCCGTTTACTTTTCCTAAGAAAGCCGATAGCATCGGCTCGAATTCATCGATATTTCAACAAGGTGGCCCATGAAACAAAGCGCACCCGGCATTGTCCAGCTGATCGGCAATACCCCTCTCGTCGAAGTCACACGGCTCGACACCGGCCCTTGCCAGCTTTTCCTGAAGCTCGAATCCCAGAACCCCGGCGGGTCGATCAAGGACCGCATCGCCCGCACCATGATTGAAGCGGCGGAAAACGACGGGCGTTTGAAACCGGGCGGCACCATCATCGAGGCGACGGCGGGCAATACCGGCCTTGGCCTTGCCCTTATCGGCGTGCTGAAGGGATATAAAGTCATCTTGGTTGTGCCCGACAAAATGTCGCGCGAAAAGATTTTCCATTGCAAGGCGCTCGGTGCGGAAGTGCGCGTGACGCGCTCCGATGTCACCAAGGGCCACCCTGAATACTATCAGGATATCGCCGAACGTATCGCCAGGGAAACCGGCGGTTTTTACGCCGACCAGTTTTCCAATCCCGCCAACCCCCTTGCGCATGAAACCTCGACCGCGCCCGAGATATGGGAGCAGATGCAGCATGATGTCGACGCCGTTGTCTGCGGCGTCGGCTCCGGCGGCACCATGGCGGGTATCGGCGCGTTCATGTCGCGCATCAGCCCGCGCACCGAAATGGTGCTGGCTGACCCTGTCGGTTCTATCCTCGCGCCGCTGGTGAATACCGGCAAGATGACCACGCCCGGCTCGTGGCTGGTGGAAGGCATCGGCGAAGATTTCATCCCCGGCATCCTCGATATGAAAGTGATCCGCAAAGCCTATGCTATTTCCGACGAGGAAAGCCTCGCCACCGCCCGCAATTTGCTGAAGAACGAAGGCATTTTGGGCGGCCCGTCTTCGGGCACGCTTATTGCCGCTGCGCTGCGCTATTGCCGCGAACAAACGGTGCCGAAGCGCGTGGTTACTTTTGTTTGCGACCGTGGCGACAAATACCTGTCCAAAACTTTCAGCGATTTCTGGATGACGGAACAAGGCTTTACCCCGAGGCAGAAGACCGGCACGGTCGAGGATTTGATTGTCCGACGCCACGACAGCGGCGACACCGTGGTGGTGCGCGCGACCGATACGCTGCAAACGGCGTATAAGCGCATGCGTTTCGCCGACGTTTCGCAGCTGCCCGTGCTGGACGATGACGGCAAGCTGATCGGCATTGTGGACGAAAAAATGCTGCTCGACGGCCTGACCCGCGACGGCAAAGTGGTTTCGCTCGCCAACCAGGTGGGCGAGGTGATGCGCGATGCGACACCTGTGATAGACAAAAAAACCTCCATCCCCGACGCCTCCGCCATGATGCGCAGCCACCCGATGGTGATGGTGACTGAAAATGGCAGGCTGCTCGGCCTTATCACCCGCGTCGATATGCTGAACCACCTTTACCTGAAAGGCGCAGCATGACCGCCCGTAAAAACCGCGATTTTTCCACGCGCTGCATTCATGGCGGGCAGATGCACGACCCGACCACCGGCTCGGTCAACGTGCCGATTTACCAGACCTCTACTTACGCGCAAGCGGCACCGGGCGAACATAAGGGTTATGTTTATGCGCGCGGCCACAACCCCACGCGCCACGCGTTTGAACGTGCGCTTGCCGACCTAGAAGACGGCTCGGCGGGCTACGCGTTTGGCTCCGGCATGGCGGCGATGGTGGCAATTCTCGACCTGCTGCCCGTGAATGCCCACATGATCGCGTCCGACGA
>JAYUPV010000381.1:0-3610 GCA_043759865.1 Alphaproteobacteria bacterium
TTGGCGTCGCGGGCATTTTCAAGCTGAAGAACCATGTCGACAACCCCGGGCAGACGCCGATGAAAGACGGCCTTATCCGTATCGCCTGCGGTGGCGGCTTGCTGTCCTTCCCGTTCATCCAGACGGCGATGCAAGGCTCTATCTCCAACGGCTCGATGGCGAAGATCAACGCGTCGTCGCTGCAAATGGATAGCGTCTCTGTGTTCCAGTAATCCAGCCTCTCAACCACTTTTTAACAAGGAGAATAAACATGAAAACGAAATACAGCATCACCCACAAACTCGCGGCAGCGGCAACACTTGGCTTTATCGCGGGTTCTTCCGTTGAAGCCTCGGCAGCAACGGCGACAACCTTCCGCGACATGTCCACCAACATGACGATCGCGGCGGGCGGCTTCCAGAACCTGATTTCAACGGTCTGCTGGATCGGCGGCTCGGGCCTTGGCGTCGCGGGCATCTTCAAACTGAAACAGCACGTGGACAACCCCGGCCAGACGCCGATGAAAGACGGCCTTATCCGCATCGCCTGCGGTGGAGGGCTTCTCGCCTTCCCGTTCATCCAGACGGCGATGCAGGGTTCTATCTCCAACGGCTCGATGACAAAAATCAACGCGTCGTCGCTGCAGATGGATAGCGTCTCGGTGTTCCAATAACCGTACTACACACAATAAAGACTGCGATGGGTCACATACTGACCGCGTCCGGCATCGGGCGGAAACGTTCTGGTGCCGGACGTTCTTTTTATTATGATGTAAGCGAAAGCGCGGCAAACATCACCGCGAGGAAAATGCAAGGCACCAGGCTGGTGATGCCAAGGCCGATAACGCCCTGCCGCCGAAGGTGGCGTAGCTTCTTGCTGAAAATCAGCGCCAGCCACGGGAAAAACGGCGCAGCCACGACAAGCAGCATCAAGGGCGTGTCGAAAATGGCCGTGTTGAACTGGGGCTGCGCCCCGAGGATGAATGTTCCGTCGGGAAGCAATGTGGGCTTTTCCGGTTTCATCATACTATAGCTGAGCGACTTCAAGAACGGGTAAGCGACCAGCATAATCCCCGAGAGGATAAAAAATTCAATGCCTGTGCGCGCGGGCTTTTCCTGCGGCTGTTGCCGCTTGAGCTGGCGCTGCCTGAAAGCCTGCACAGCGGCAAAGAGCAGATAGACCCCGCCATAGGACCAGCATGCGGTCGCAATCAGGTTGCCGAAGCCGCTAGGGTTGCACCCCGGTTGTCCTGCCATGGTTTTGAACGTGGCTGACGGCTCCCCAGCCAGCGCGACGCAGGGAAACAGAAAGACGACGAAGAAAAGAATGGCGCGCATGATTATCGCTTTTGCGAATGATACGTGAAGAATTAAGCGGCGAGGCTGGTGGAAGCGCGGGATTTTTGCAGCGCCATGCCGAGCGTGCTCTCTAACATTTCGGGCGAGCCTTTGCTGAACAGCACCGTATGATCGCGGGTGTCGAGGAAAGCATTGATGCCCTCGGTCTGCAGGAACTGCACGGTGCTTGAGCATTTACCGGCTGTAACCCCTTCCCACGATTTCTGCTTGCCGGTATCGACCATGATGGGACCGCTGTTGCGCCAGCAAACCAGCATGAATAAAGCGTGGAAATCGTTGATGACCTTGGGTAATCCTGTGCTCATGATGCGCCGCATGCCATTTGGAGTCTTTTAACGATCTGTTAACATTTCCATAATACATTATTAACTATTGCCTTGTCAAGGGCGTGGGGGTTTTGGTGGCCGCCAGACCCGATTCATCCCCTTGTGAAACAACGGAGATTCAGGCGGATTCGAGATGGCCAGCGCGAATTGAATTGCACCATTTCGCAGAATATGAGATACAGACAATCTGTTTTTGCTCCCGCAAAATCGGAGTGTAGCTCAGCCTGGTAGAGTGCTTGCTTCGGGAGCAAGAGGCCCGGGGTTCGAGTCCCCGCACTCCGACCATTTTTCTTCCTGTAAAATTTTAAAAAACATCATCCCCCACCCCGATAAAAACCGGGGTCCAGTTTATAAAATTTCTATCGCGAAAAATTGACGCCGGTTTGGCATCGCCCCAAAAATAGCGTTCCGGACATCCAAAAATCGGGCGGTTTGCAAGGCGTTGATTTCGCTTTGCGATTTCGAGGGGCTGTTTCGCGCCTGTTTTTCATCAACGGTTTGAATTTATTGCATTCACGCTCCGGCGGGACGCGCGGCGAGGTATAGGGACACGGTTTTTTATCTTCGCGAGGGCAATAGACCGCGTCCTGTGGGGGAAAAGCGAATGAATACAATGAAACGGTGCGGTTTAAAAAATCCGCTATTTTCTATGTCATCCTAAGCGCAGCGAAGGATCTCCCTTCCTGCTGCCAAGAGAGATTCTTCGCTGCGCTCAGAATGACAATGATGGAAGATTTTAATATTCCCGTTCGACCGCAAACGTAATCAGTTCGGCGAGGTCTTCCGCGAAGGCGTTGCGCGGCATGTCGGCGAGGAGTTCGCGGCCGCGTTTGGCGTAGGCGCGGGCCATGTCGAGGGATTTGCCGATGGAGTTGTGGCGCTCGAACAAACGCTGCGCCATGCGGAAGTCGCCTTCCTTCTGGTCGAGGTCGCCCATGGTGCGCTTCCAGAAATCGCGTTCGTCGGGTGATGCGTTCTGTAAGGCGAAGATGACGGGCAGCGTCATCTTGCCCTCGCGGAAATCATCGCCCAGCGATTTGCCGAGGCGCGTTTCGGAGGCCATGTAGTCAAGGATATCGTCGGAAATCTGGAAGGCGATGCCGAGCGCCATGCCGTATTCGCGCATGGTCATGATCTCGCCCTTCGCCCTGCCCGCCACCACCGCGCCTGTTTCGCAGGCGGCGGCAAAAAGCTCGGCGGTTTTGGAGCGGATGACTTTCAGATATTGTTCTTCGGTCGTTTCAAGGTTGTTGGCGGTGGTGAGCTGCAAAACTTCGCCCTCGGCGATCACGGCGGAAGCGTTCGAGAGAATGCGCAGCACATCGAGCGAACCATCCTCGACCATTAACTGGAACGAACGGCTGAACAGGAAATCGCCCACCAGCACCGCCGCCTCGTTGCCGAAAATGGCATTGGCCGAGGCGCGTCCGCGCCGCTTGTCGCTTTCGTCCACGACATCGTCGTGCAGCAGCGTGGCGGTATGGATAAATTCGACGCAGGCCGAAAGCCTGTATTGCCGGTCGCCCTTGTAACCGAACAGCGCGGCGGAAGCGAGAGTCAGCAAGGGGCGGATGCGCTTGCCCCCTGCCGCGATAAGATGCCCCGCCAGCTCCGGTATCAGCGGGATATCGGAGGTCATGCGATCAAGAATGATGGCGTTGACGGCGGCAAGCTCCGGCTGCAGGGCCTTTGCGAGCCTCTCCAGCGGGTTTTCCCGTTCGGCGGGTGCGGACTTTGACAATGTCATTATCGTCTTTATTATTGTTTTTCCATCGGTTCGCGCTTACTGATATAGCAAAAAGCAGGGACAAAAACACCTTTTATGCAGGAAATATTCAGAACCAGCCAACCGGCCGAGATCGCCCTCGTAAAATCGCTGCTCGACGGCGAGCGCATCAAATATTTCGTTTTCGATGAGGGCCTTATCGCCGGCGGCCGCGACATGCT
>JAYUPV010000382.1:0-5323 GCA_043759865.1 Alphaproteobacteria bacterium
TGGCGGCAGCGGATCGGGCCCGGCACCTTTCGAATGCCCGTGGACTCCCGTGCCGGCCGGCCAGAAGAACCCTTCGGCAGAAGGTTGCTACGGCGGCGGCAGTGACGGTTGCGGCGGCGGAAACGACAAAGAGCCTGCCATTCCTTGCGAGCAACAAGTTCCTGCCAAGACAACTTCGCCCGCCCCTGATTTCGATTACGCCAGCGCCATCAATCAGGCGAAGGCCGAGCTGACAGCCGAAGGCCAGGACCTGACCGGCAACAACTGCGGAAAAATCGTCGAGCGCGCTTGCCGCTACATGCCTGCGGGTGCGGGGCTTCTGTCCAAGAATTACGGCACAGCCTATAACGGCCACTCCGTCGACTTCATCATGATGCCCGATGGACGCGGCTGGGATCTTGTCGTCGGTTGCGGCGATGCGGGCGGCGGTGCAGCGGGTGTCGGCTCGAGTGGTTGCTGCGGTCCTGCAGGCGGCTGCGAGGCGAGCGACCGTTATATGCCCTGCCCCTGATAGAGGCCCTGCTGTTATCCTCCCTAGAATCATGCGGCACTGCCGCATTTTTTCCTTTTAAAATCCGGTGCATAGTCGGTATAATATTTTAAATATTATGTAATGGGGGTAATATTATTAACCCACTGTAATTACGCCCGATTTTTTTACGGGCGTTCAAGCCATGCTGACAGGCCTATTTATGTCTGCTAACCTCCGAATCAATTAAACGCCTTTTAGGGAAAACGTGTATGGAGCTCTCCTGGTCAGATCGGGAAAGCATTGCCAAAGCCCTTATTGAAACCTATCCCACTGCGGACAGGTTGCATCTTTCGTTGGACGAATTAAAGGAAATGGTCACGCTGCTGCCCGGATTCTCGGGGTCGCCTGAGCCGCCCAAACAAGCCCATCTTGAATCGATACTGTGGACATGGATGCGTCTTTCCGACGCAGAGGAGGCCGGAAGCTATGGTTGATATGCCGCCGACGGCTCCCGATAACAAAAACAATAATAACGGGAACGCTCTGCACTGGCATGTACTAGGGGGTAACAACAAGCATCGCATCGGCGCCAACGCCGGTTTTGCTTCTTATGAGGAAACGGGCGCGGACGGTGTCAAAAAAACCACGCGCGTCATGCTTGATGCCGGCTCGCTCATCGGCAAAAGCCGCAACGCCGAATACCCCGAGCTCTCGGGTTCCGACAACGTCATCCCCGATATGTCGCACCACTTCAAGCTGAAGGGCAGCGCCGACGAGCCGCCCGAGCCGATCCACTCGATTTTCCTGACCCACAACCATGTCGACCATACCGGTGCGATACCGTTTTATATCCTCATGGGGTATGACCTGCCGAAAATTTACGCCACGCCCTATACGCTGAAAAGGCTCGAGCAGGAATTATCGAACGCGAATATCGACCCCGACGACTGGCCCGAAATGATTTCCATCGCGCCCGGCACGCCCGTCTGCGAGGGACCGATCAAGGTCAACGCCTTCTGGGTCTCGCATTCCACGCCGCAATCGGTCGGCTACTTCATCGAAACGCCCGAGGCAAATATTTTGCACCCCGGTGATTTCAAGATGGATCCGACCGTTGTGTGGGGGCCAGCTTTCAGCCCCGAGCAGTTCAAGAAAGTGACCGGCGGCAAGAGTATTGATTTGTTGCTGCTGGACTCGACCGGCGCCGACCGCGATATGCCGACCACGCATGAAGAAGATGTGCGCGGCACCCTGCGCGACCTTATGAAGAAACACCCCGGCAAGCGTTTCATTATCGGCGTCATGAGCGGCTACGAGGAAAACGTCGCCTCCGTCGCGCAGGTCTCTGCCGAAGCAGGGCGCACGCTCTGGCTTTCGGGCTGGGCGCATGAACAGGCGCTTTCCGCGCTGCAGGCCACAGGCATGTCGCTTTCCGACGCGCTCGGCCAGAAAATCGGCGTGCGTGTTCTCGACAAGGGCAAAGCGGCCAAGGATCTTGCCGACGCCCCTCCCGGCAATTCGGTGGTTATCGTGACGGGCGCGTCGGGGGCTGCAAACTCCGTCCTGCCGCGTGCGGCAGACGGGCACCATCCGTCGTTGAAACTCGACAAGGACAAAGATATCATCCTGCTCGTCGCCCCCAGCATTCCGGGGCAGGACGCGCAGCGCAACAGCATGCTTGCGGGGCTCAAGGCCAAGGGCTTTCAGGTGCTAACGAAATCGGAAGAAAAACTTTATTCCCACGCCCATGCGCGGCAGCCCGAACTTATCGAGTTCGCCAAACTTGCCAACCCCAAGGTGTTGATGCCCGTCCATGGCGACACCCATCTGCGCGCCGCCAACAAGGAAGCGATGGAAAAAGAGGGCATCAAGACCGTCGAAGCCGACAACGGCGACGTGCTGCGCGTGACCAAGCAGGGCGTCACCTCTATCAACCCCGCCACCAAGGGCAAGCCAAAACTGGTAGGCTTCCAGACATTGCAGGGGCGCAGCTGGACGGAAAAGAACTACATGCAGGTCAACGCGCCGCAGGACAGGCCTGCTGCTCTTCCAGAACCCGCGAACACCAACGAGCCCGCCCCGAAAACCAAACGGCCCAAGATATTCACCATCAACCCGCCGAAAGCGGCAGGCTAGGGGCTTTCTACCCGTTTTTTTCTAAAGGAAATTCACCAGCGACAGCTGGCTTGCGATGCGTGTGACCTCGTAGGAGGCCTGCAACTGCGTCTGCAGCGATTGCAGCTGTGCCACCACTTCGGTCGTGTCCGCGTCTTCCGCATCGCCGATAAGACCGTCGAGCAGGGCGACGTCCTGCTCGTGCGATTCCTGCACAGATTTGATGAGGTTGAAATTCGTGCCCACGCGCGTGGCGGCGGAATCAAGCTGCTGCACGCCTGTGCGCGCGATGCTGAGAATCTTGTTCAGCACCGTGTTGACGTCGCCCGAGGCGGGCACGTCGGCGGGGCCGGGGGCCTTCATATTTGCCATCAGCCCGAGCGCGCGGATGAGCTCCTTGAAGCCGTCTTCGTCGGCCTTCACGGTATAATCCAGTTCCGTCCCGTCGTCGACGCGCACCGCAACCGGCCCTGCCGCCGAAAGACCGGGGTTCATGCCGAGCTGGGCGGTGGTCAGGCTGTCGGTGTTCGTGACAAACTGCGCGGTCGTGATGGTGCCGGCAAGCCAGTCGGAAATCTGTGTCTGGAAATTGCCGTTGAGAGCGCTCGCGTCCTGGAAGGGCGGGCTCGTGGTGTCGTCTCCGGCGAACAGGTGGCGTCCGTCAAGCTGGGTATTGGCAAGGTCCTGTATGAAAGACAGCGCGTTTTTTGCAAGGGCGGCAAGAGCGGGGATATCGGCGCTGCTCTGGTGCACCGAGGTGGTCAGCCCCTGAATCACCTGATCGACAGCGCTGCGCGCCGAAGTCATGGCGGTGTTCATGACGTTGATGGTCGTGGTGACGGCGCCGAGGTTGCCGAGATAGCTTTCGACACGTCCCTTTTCCGTGCGGTTGCGCTGGATGGTCGCGGCGTCGGCGCCGAACCCCGCCAGCGTTTGGTATTTCCGGCGCGAGGCGACCTGCCGCGACAGATCCGCGAGCGTGGTATTCATGTCGCGCAGGCGCGCAATCTGCGCCTGCGAAGAACCGAGAAAGGAAACCCTTGAAATCGTCATGTGCCGTTACCTTTAATTATATTGCGTTCAGCAATTCATCGAGCATTTTTTCCGACGCCGAAATCATGCGCGCCGCCGCCGCATAGGCGGTCTGCACGCGCACCAGTTCCGCCACTTCCTCGTCGAGGTCCACACCGCTTTCGCTGGCGAAACGCTGGTCAAGGGTCTGCAGGAAGCCTTCTTCTTTTGTCGCCGTATCCTGCGCCGTCGCCGCGTCCTGCGCCTGCTTCGTGATGGCAGCACGGGCGAAGTCTTCTATCGACCCGGTGGTGGCAAGGCCGGAAGACAGGCTGCCGTCGGGGCCAAGATTGCTCTGGCGGAAAGGGGTGTGGGCGATGTTGGTAACTGTGACGCCCATGAGCGCAAGCGCGGTGCCGGTGACATCGGATAGCGTAATATCGCCGCCATGCGTGGGCGTGAGGACAAGTTCGCCGCCAACGCCGAGCGCGGCGGAAAGGTTCGGGATGGCGTTCAGCGTGGCGAGCAGCGTCGCTGCCGTATCGGCCGCGTCGACGGTCACGGTCACGGGGCTCTGGCTGCCGACCTGCACGGTGAAAGAGGGATCGCTCGCGGCATATGTGCCGAAGGCAAAACCAAGATCGGCCATGCCCGCCCCGCCGATATCGACATCGGCGAGGGTTATGTCGGCGCTCGCGGTCAGGACCAGCAATCCGCTGCTGCTCAGCGAAGCGGTGCCGGGGCCGACGGCGGCGTTGATGCTGTTGACAAGGTCGGTCGCCGTATCGCCGGGGTTGATGGCGATATTGATCGCGCCGCCGCCCGCGTCGATGGTGAAATTGGCGGGTGCGGTGATATTGGGCGCGGCATCGAGATCGGGGGTGTAATCGGTCAGGTCGATATTGCCGTTGATGCGGTTCGACTGCGTAAGTCCGAGAGTCGTGAACAGCGTGCCAGCTGAAATATCGGCTGTGCCGTTTGCCTGTTGCGAGGCATAAGCGCCAAAGCCAAATTCGGAAACGCGGCGGATGATTTCGTTCGAACCTGTCGGAATGATCGCGCCGTAGGTGCCGCTGCGCAAAAGCGTCGGGTCTGCCACGATGCGCGGGTTGACGCGGATATCGGCAGCAAAACCGGAATAGCCGGTCAGGGCGGGGAAGGCGGTATTTGCCGGCACGTTGCCGCTTGAATCGGTGAACAGCCTCAACCCTTGTGATTCAAGGCGGGAGGCGAGCTTCTGCGCCATTTCATCCATCTGCGCCTGATAGGTGGGCAGGGTGGTGTCGCGCAGGGTGAACAGCGCGCCCATTTCGCCGCCGATTGTACCTTGCGTAATTTCCGTTCCGGTTGCGCTGCCGATGTAAAGCCCGCTTGCGCCCGTGGGGTAGGACGAAGTATGGCCGAGATTACCGTTGGAGAAGAACAGCTGTCGCGCCGTGCCGTCGGCCAGCGTCTGGCCTTGTCTGGTCATGACCGTCAGCTTGTTGTTGCTGTCGGTGAAGGTAGAGACTTCTATATACTGCGACACCGCGCGCACGGCGGCATCGCGCTGGTCTTCAAGGTCGGCCGCCGATTTCCCTTGTGCGGTCAGCGTCTGTATCTGCCGGTTGAGCGCGGCGATGCTTTCCAGGTTCGCATTGACGGAGGTAATGGCTTCGGAAATTTTGTCCTCGGTTTCGTTGCGCATATCGATGATCATTTGCGAGTACTTGTTGAAAGTATTCG
>JAYUPV010000383.1:0-5809 GCA_043759865.1 Alphaproteobacteria bacterium
GCACAAGGCCGGCGACAATCGCATAGGCGCGCTTGAACGGCGCAAGGTTGGTCAGTTGCGAGCCGATATGCACGGCAACGCCGCAGGCATTCACGCCCGGTAGTTTTTTCGCGCGGGCATAGAGCGCGGGCGCGTCGGCGATGTCGATGCCGAATTTATTTTCTTTTTTGCCGGTGGTGATTTTTGCATGTGTTTTCGCGTCCACATTCGGGTTCACGCGGATGGAAACGTTGACGGTCTTTTTGCGTTTCTTCGCGATGCGCGAAATTGTTTCAAGCTCGGGCGCGGATTCAACGTTGATTTGAAAAATATTGTGCGCGATGGCGTATTCAAGTTCGGTGTCGCTTTTGCCCACGCCCGAATAAACGATTTTTCCGGGCGCGATTTTTGCTCTCAAAGCCCGCATAAGCTCGCCGCCCGAAACAATATCCGCCCCCGCGCCCTGCTTTTGCAGCACGCGCAGCACGGCAAGGTTCGAGTTCGCCTTGCAGGCATAGCAGATGGTGAAATTTTGGGTCACTTTCGCGAGCGCGGTTTTATACGCGTTGAAGTTATCCTCGATGCGCGTCTGGCTGTAGCAATAAACCGGCGTGCCGAATTTTCCGGCGATGGCGCTTAAGTCCACATCCTCGATATGCAGGCGCGAATTTTTGTAACTTGTGCTCATCGGCGGATTAATCTCTGCGGGTCAGGGTCGGTCGCGGGGTCGGGGTAGGTCTTGGGGAAATAGTCTTTGCCTTCGTGCGCAGGCGGGTCGACCGCGCCGGGCTTGACGCCGCAGCCGGTCAGGAGGAACATCGCCAAAAGGAAGGTCAGCGCCGTCAATCTCATCTCACACCCACTTATCTAATTATTATATAGTTCTTTTTGGTTATTTTGGAGTTAAAGCGGCATGGCGGTAAAGCCACAAATTTTATCTCTCTGGGCCGCTGCCCTTGCGGCTGTGGCGGGTTATGGGATTATCTCCTATATTTTAGCACATCCCGTTGATAATAAGGAAAATAACAGGTCTTCGCGCTCCTCTGTCATTTCAGGTAAGACGATGCCCGAGGCCTATTTCTTTGATGCCAAGGGCAAAATACGGCAGGTGGGTGATTTCAAGGGGCGGGTGGTGCTGGTGAACCTGTGGGCGACATGGTGCATGCCCTGCGTGGGGGAGCTGCCTTCGCTCGACCGGCTTCAGCAAAAACTGCCGGAGGCGAAATTCTCCGTTGTCGCCATCAGCCTCGACCGCCAGACGGTCAAGGCGCGCAATGTGCCGAAGATGATCGAAAAATTCCTCGCCCAAAAGAAAATCTCCAAGCTCCAGCCTTATTGGGACAAGGACCGCGTGATACCCGAACGCTGGAACTATGACGGCCTGCCGACAAGTTTCCTGATCGATGCAAATGGCGAGGTCGAAGAAATCCTGACCGGCCCGATGGAGTGGGACAAGGGCGCTATGTTCGACAAAATCGCGGCACTCGCCACAGGCAAATAACCGGGCAAGTAATTTACGGGGCAGCGTCTGCCGTGTGCTTGATAACCAGTTTTGTCGCGACCGTGCCGCTTGGATTCACAAGGAAAATATATTCGCCCTTCGGCGCGGTGATGTGCAGGGCCAGCCCCTCGCGCCACGGCGAGATACGTTCGATTTTTCCGCCCGTTGGCAGGGCCAGTTCCTGAATGGCGGCGGGGGTAGGGGGGCGCATGCCGAGTTTCGCGCCCTTGGTGGCAAAGCCATAGACCAGAAGGCCGAGGCCGATGAAAATCGCCACGGTCATGACTGTAATAAGTACCTGCAAACCACGCATGGCATTCTCCTTGGGTTCGGCCCCGTTGTTCGGCTATATTGTTAGCATGGAAACTGTGACCGTCAAAGCCGTCGAAAATGATAAAGGAAGCCGCCTCGACAAGGTGCTGGCGACTCATGCGCCCCAGTTTTCGCGTTCTAGGCTGCAACAGCTGATCGAAGGCGGTCACGTGACCGTGAAGGGCCTGCCCTTCACCAACAGCGCGCACAAGGTAAAAATCGGCGAGGAATTTACCGTCACCGTCCCGCCCGCCGTTGAAGCCTTGCCGCAGGCGGAGGATATTCCTCTCGATATCGTTTTTGAAGATAAAGACCTGTTGGTTATCAACAAGCCGCCAAACATGGTCGTGCATCCGGGTGCCGGAAACTGGGAAGGCACGATGGTCAATGCGCTGCTGGCACATTGCGGCGACGGGCTTTCGGGCATCGGCGGCGTCAAGCGCCCGGGCATTGTCCACCGTCTCGACAAGGAAACATCGGGGCTGCTGGTGGTCGCGAAAAACGACACGGCACATAAGGGGCTTTCCGCGCAGCTTGAAGCGCGCACCTTGAAGCGCGTTTATCACGCCGTCGCCTGGGGGAATGTTTCGCCGCCTGCCGGACGCATCTCGACCGGCATCGGACGCAGCCGCACCAACCGCCAGAAAATGTCGGTCATTGTCGAAGGCGGCAAGGACGCGATAACGGACTACCGCCAGCTGGAAAGCTACGGCCTTGTCGCGACCCTCGTCGAATGCCGGTTGCAGACGGGGCGCACCCACCAGATTCGCGTCCACATGGCGCATATCAAGCATTGGATTATCGGCGACCCTGTTTACGGCAAAACCTCCATTCCAAGGTTTCTGAAAACACACAAGGTGCCGGACAAGGCAGGCAAGCTGCTTCTGGAATTTCCAAGGCAGGCGCTGCATGCGGCGGAGCTTGAATTTAACCATCCGGTAACGAAGAATAAGGTATCATTCAAGGCAGAGCTGCCACAGGATATGCAGCGCCTCCTGAAAACGCTGCGCACGGCATATAACAAATAGAAGAGGGAAGTCATGGGTATCAGCCTTAGAAAAGAATCCGTGAAAAAAGAAGAAGAAGTCGATCTGCTGAAGGTCGACCCCGGCCTGCACAAGGTTTTCGTGGGCCTTGGCTGGGAAGCGCCTGAAAGCAAGGACGGGCATGCCGTCGACGTCGATGCCAGCGCCTTCCTGCTCAACCGCGACGGGCGCGTGCGCCGCGACACCGATTTCATTTTCTACAACAACCTCGAAACAGAAAACGGCGGTATCGTCCACAAGGGCGACAACACCACCGGCGAGAAAAAAGAAGGCGAAGCCCAAGAGGGCGACAACGAAGTCATCGCCGTCAACCTCGAAGGTATCGCCTTCGACGTCGAAAAAATCTCCTTCGCCGTCACCATCCACAACGCGGAAGACCGCCAGCAGACTTTCGGTATCGTGAAAAACGCCTATATGCGCGTGGTCAATGCCGAAACGGGCGCCGAACTTGTGCGCTTTGACCTTTCCGAAGACGCGGCCACCGACAACGCCCTCGTGTTCGGCGAACTTGCTCGCGAAGGCACGGGCTGGAAATTCAAGGCCATCGGCACTTCGTCAAAAGGCGGCCTGTTCGAAATCGCCCGCATCTTCGGCGTCAACGTCGCGCCCCCGTAAAACGCTGTAAATTATGTGAAATAATGGAATACGCAGCCCCCGTCCTTGACAAAAGGCGGGGGGCGCACCATTTTCTATCTTCAATAACGTTTTTCGCTTTTAGAAAGGGCAAACACTATGCTGACAATCGGCCAGAAATTCCCCCAATTCAACCTGACGGGCGTTGTTTCGTCTGAACAGAAAACCGCCTTCAAGCCGCTGACCAACGAGTCCTTCAAGGGCAAGTGGCTGGTCGTGTTCGCATGGCCGAAAGATTTCACCTTCGTCTGCCCCACCGAAATTTCCGGCTTTGGCAAACTGAACAAAGACTTCACCGACCGCGACACGCAAGTGCTCGGCATGTCGACCGACAGCGACTATGTTCACCTCGCCTGGAAGCAAAGCCACAAAGACCTGAAGGACCTGCCCTTCCCGATGCTCTCCGACATCAAGCACGAACTCTCGCTCGCGCTCGGTATCCTGAATGAACAGGCCGGCGTGTGCAACCGCGCGACCTTCATCGTCGACCCGAACGGCGTTATCCGCCACGTGTCGGTCAACGACCTGAAAGTCGGCCGTAACGTGAACGAAGTCCTGCGCATTCTCGACGCGCTACAAACCGACGAGTTGTGCCAGTGCAACTGGAACAAAGGCGAAGACACGCTTTCCAAACCGAAAGCGGCGTAACCTTTTCGACTCAAAAAAACGGCCCGGTTGCAAAACCGGGCTGTTTTTTTTATCAATTTGTGAAACATTTTGAAACAAAAACCAAAATAATTTGAAGATTTTTTCCGGTGTCATCTCTTTGCAAAAACGCAGGAAAACACGGGGCGTTTCATAGCGTTACAAAAATAGTTATTGAAACATGAGGTCATCTCTGGTCTAATTTAATCAGGCTCAGGAAGTGCGAACGGAGCTGAAATCCTCCAAAAGACAAAAGCAAACAGGAAATCAAAAAGATGATGGCAAGCGGCAGGGAGAACTGCTGTTTATCTTCGGCGCGCCCCTGTGTTTTGTACCGATAGCGACCTGTCAGAAATCACGCTGCACCGCAGCATATCCACAACCAGTTAAGTCATTGTCATGCAACAGTATTTTCCCTCCGATTCCGGTTGGCAAAGGGGTCTTTCTGCTTTAACTATTTGCTCATGCCTCAGGCGTATGATTGAGGAAGCAAAAATCCTTTTAAAGCAGGTGTTTCGCATGTCCAAGTCGCCGCAAAAAGACCGCCTTATCGAGAACGCGCTGATCGCCACGCGCGGCGGAAAAAAAGAAAACCAGCTGCTACACGAATTCCTTGGCGCTTTCTATCAACAAGTTCCCGCCGAAGACCTGCACGGATGGAAAGCGGAAGACCTCAGCCGCGTCGCGGGTTCGATGTGCGAGTGGAGCATGGAGCGCGCTTCCGCCCAGCTCAAAGTCCGCGTGTTCAACCCCGAACTGAAACGAGACGGCTGGCACATTCCGCACACGGTCGTGCAGATTTTGAACGATGACATGCCTTTCATCATCGATTCAATCGCCTCTGCGCTCACCTCGCAAGGTTTGGGCATCGACGTTCTGTTCCATCCCATCCTGTCGGTCGTTCGCGAAGGCAGCAAATTGAAATCGGTACAGGCCGGCAAACATGCCGATGCGAAGCTGGTGGAGTCCTGTGTCTATCTGCAGCTTGAACAAATGCTGACCACCGATGCCTGCCGCAAACTGGTGGCGTCGCTTGAACAAACCCTCGGCGATGTGCGCGCCGCCACGACCGACTGGCGCGGCATGCTGGGCAAAATCGAAGCCGTGTCGGCTTTCGGCGATGCCGCCGCCAAGCACCACGACCGTCACGATCTCGCCGAAGCGGGCGAGTTCCTGACTTACATCAAGGGTAACAATTTTACGCTGCTCGGCTATCGCTCGTACAAAGTCGCGAACAGCAAGGCGACCGTCATTGCGGGTTCGGGTCTTGGCATCCTGAAAGGCCCGCGCGTTATCGACATCGGCGACGATGCGGAGCGCAGGCTTATCGAGGGCTTGAACGCCTCGCGCTGGCCGGTCGCGGTCGGCAAGCTGGTCGGCGAAATTTCGACCGTTCACCGCCGCGTGCCGATGGACGCGATTGTGGTGAAATCTCTCGGCGCGAAGGGCGAGCTTGAGGGCATGCATCTTTTCGTCGGCCTGTTCACCTCGTCGACCTATTCCTGCCGCACCAGTGAAATTCCCATGGTGCGCCAGAAAGTGGCGGAGACGATTGAACGCGCGGGCTTTATGCGCGGCACGCATGACTACAAGGCGCTGGAGCATATTCTCGAAAAAATGCCGCGCGATGAATTGTTCCAGGTGTCGGTCGAAGACCTGCAAAGCCTCGCGCTCGGCATTTTGCGTTTGCAAA
>JAYUPV010000384.1:0-5956 GCA_043759865.1 Alphaproteobacteria bacterium
GTCCTTGGTGTCCTTCATCGCGACCATGACGTTTTCAAGCACGGTCTTGGTGGGGTCGAGCTGCGGTTCCTGCGGCAGGTAACCCACGCGCGCGCCCTCGGCGGCCCAAGCCTCGCCGTTGAATTCTTTTTCCACGCCCGCCATGATTTTCAGCAGCGTCGACTTGCCCGACCCGTTCGGCCCCAGCACGCCGATTTTGACCCCCGGCAAAAAGCTGAGGAACATGTTTTCAAGCACCTTCTTCCCGCCCGGATAGGTCTTGGAAAGGCCCTTCATCACATAAACATACTGGTACGACGCCATGTCCCGCGCTCCTTTTTTGTAGTGCTATATATATAAACTCTGCGGCAAACGGGCAAGCCCCGCGAAACGCCCCCGAGGGCGTCCGGTTAGAAAATACCGGCGGAGGCGACCAGAATGGCGGCAGCGGCGCCGCCGCCGATCATGCCGAGGATATGCTCGTTGCGCGTAATCCAGCCAAGAGAGGTGCGGATTTCGCCCAGTATCGCGGCATTGGTCTTGTTCTCGAGCTGTTTTTCGAACTTATGCAGCATATAAGGCAGCGCCATGATAACGAGAACGAGGTTGGAGACAAGATAGGTGAACATATATTTGGGCAGCGCGGCCAGAAGCGGCATGCAGCAGGCCGCGACGATGCCGAAAATAACGCCCGCAACCGCGAGGTTGTCGATATGCCCCTTGAGGGTGCCGATGATTTTGATGACTGCAGGGACCTTGACCATGCTGCCAAGGAAAAGCAGGGAAAATATCCCGAGCAGGCTGACGGTCGTTAAATTCAGTATCCAGAGCATTTCAGAAACCTCAATCCAGACGATAATAACAATGATACTTCAGCACAAATGCGGCAACGCAGCAAGGCCTTGATTAGTCAGGGTTTGTCAGGATTTGCTGTAAAATCATCTGCGCCTGCTGCTTTTCCTGCTGGCGGGGGGTTTTCTCGATATAGCGTTCGAGCGCGGCCTGCGCCTGTTTGTTCTGGCCGAGCTTGGCGTAGAGCACACCTTTGTCAAACAAAGTGCGGTATTCATCGGGGGCCAACGCCTCCATCGCCTCGACCACGATAATGGCCTGCGCGTATTCCTCGCTCTCGATCAGCCTCTTTTTCAGGTTGTTCTGGAGGCGGATGAGCATGTCGCGGCTGGTCACAGGATCGTAAAAATTATGGGAAAGCTCGGCGCCCTTGCCCGCGATGGATTTGAGCAGCTGCCGCAACTCGGCCGCGTTCATTTCCTGCCCGCCTTTGTAGGGGTCGAGAATGATGCGCTCGCCGCCGAGCGACATGCGCACAAGGAAATGCCCGGGGAAATTAAGCCCCTCGATATCCCACCCCGCGCGCCGCGCGGCGATGATGTAAAGAATGCCGAGCGTGACGGGCAGCCCCTTACGACGCTCGATGGCGCGGATAATGTTTGCATTCTGGATGTCGTCATAATTTTCGGTGTCGCCCGCGTAGTTGTTGGTTTCGTGCATCACCTTTTTCAAGGTCGCGACGCGCAGGGCGAGTGTATCGGCCTCTTTCAGCCGCAAACGCGACTGGAATTCCTCGGCCATCTGGTCGCCCAGTTTTTTCAGGTGGTTGCGGTAGCGATCGGGCTTCACCCCGGGCAGGAACAGCAGCGCCAGCGCAAGGGCCGCGTCGCCAAGATCAATCTCGGCATCCTTTTGCAGGCCGGTATAGCGCACATACTGGAACGCCTCGTCCGGCGTTTCGAAACGGTGCAAATCGGTAAGGTCGTCGGTCGGTTTAGAAGGCGTCAATGGACGGAGCTTTCAATCTGCCCCGTTTCGGGGTTGACGATGCCGGGCGGCGTTTCACCACGCAGGCGCACATAACTGGTCACGGTTTTCACGTATTTGGTATTGCGCGCATAATCGAGCACGCGGTCGAGTTCTTTCTGGTCCTGCGCGATGCCCATGATATAGACCGTGGCGTCGACCGTTTCGACCGTGTAGTTGATGGACTGGACGTATTTGTCGAGCGTCATCTTGGTGCGCAGCGTCGAAGTGATCCAGCTGTCGGAAACGTATCCCGTCACGCCGCCGCCGCCCTCGATCTTGATTTCGTTGATGACCTGCCGCACGCCGTCCGCCTGCCAGGAGAGGCGCACCGCGTCGACCCGCATTTCGGGGCTCGGCACGCTGCCGGTCAGCAGCACGCGGCCTTCCTTGACCGTCATGCCCACGCGGCGGTAAAGCTCGACGCTGTTTTTCAGCCACAAATCGGTGATGGCGATGCGGATGGCGGCATCGGTCGTGGCACCCTTCACGCCGCCTTCCTGCGCTGCCGCAACGCCGACAGTCGCGCCCGCGCCGAGCGCAAGGCCCACCGGTGCGCAGGACGAAAGTGAAAGGGAAAGAGCTATGGCCGCCGTCGCGAGAAGAATTTTTTTCATGTCGGGTTCCCCGTTTTAAAAAGCATTCATTATATGCTGTGGCAGCTTGCCCGGAGCCATGACCAGCGCATCGAACCTTGTCTCGAATACAGTGTATTCTATATGGCGGGAGAGGTAAAGCTCGGCCGCACGCCGCACCCTTTCCTGATTGACGCTATGCACAGCGTCCATCGCGTCCTCGTGCGTGCCGCGCAGCTTGACCTCGACAAAGGCGATGATGCCGTAGCGTTTCGCTATAATGTCAATTTCACCAAGATGCGTGCGGAAGCGGCGTTCCAATATGCTGTAGCCCTTGACCCGCAGGTAAAGCGCCGCGATGGTTTCGGCGTTCATGCCTTTCTGGTGGCCGCTCGGTTTTTTTTCCGTCATTTGCGTTTGCCTTTCAGCAGCAGCGCCCGCTGGTAAAGGTCGCTTTTGCGGCGGCCCGATTTCGCGGCGACGAAGCCGGCCGCATCTTTCACGCCCATGCCTTCCTCGTCCATCATTTTCAGCAGATGTGCGTCGAGTGCTTCATCTGTCCAGTTTTCAGACAAGCCTGCGCGCGGAGCATCGACAACCACCACAATTTCACCGCGCGGTGCGCCAGCGGCGTCGTAATGCGCGGCAAGCTCCGACAATGAACCGCGACGCACTTCCTCGAATTTCTTGGTCAGCTCGCGCGCGACAGCCGCCGTGCGGTCGCCGAGTATTTCCAGCATGTCGGCAAGGCTGTCGGCAAGGCGTGGTGCTGTTTCATAGAAGATCAGCGTCGCGGGAATATTTTTGACTTCGCCGAGTGACCCTTTGCGCGCAGCCGATTTCGGCGGCAGGAAGCCCGCGAACATAAACTTGTCGCTCGGCAGCCCCGACAATACGAGCGCGGTGAGCGATGCCGTCGCCCCCGGCAGACAGGTGACGTAGATGCCTTCCCGAACCGCTTCCTGCGCGAGCTTGAAGCCGGGGTCGGAAATCATCGGCATACCGGCATCCGATATCAGCCCCACACGCGCGCCTTCTTTCAGCCGTGCGATAATTTTGGGACGCATCTCGTCGGCATTGTGGTCGTGATAGGGAATTTTGTCGGCCTTGATGTCATAAACGGAAGCAAGCTTGCCGGCCTCGCGCGTATCTTCGCAGGCGAGCAAGTCTATTTGACGTAATACGTCAAGCGCGCGCAAAGTGATGTCGCCCATGTTGCCGATGGGTGTCGCGACAATATAAAGGCCGCTCTCCAGCTCAGATTCTGATTTTCGTGGCATGAACGATGACTATAATGATAAGCCTTAACCGACCCCAAGGAGTACCCAACCGTGACCCTAGTATACGAAAAAATCAGATTACCGCTCCAGTTATTCTTTGCTGCGGTTTTTTCGCTGTTTCTTTCTTCCTGCACGGGCGGCGGCGGCGGGTATTCAAGCTCCATGCCGTGGAACAACAATCCGGGTGTCGTGACCAACGACCCCAACGCCGTGCCGAATATCGGCTGGCAGACGCCGGGCGACCGTCGCGAACTGGCGCAACAGAACAACGCTTTCCTGAAAGATCCCGACCGCCCCGCCCTCGTCTATGGCGGCGCGGCGCGCACCAAAAAAGTCCGCGTGGCAATGCTGCTGCCGCTGACGGGCAAGAACGCCGATCTCGGCCAGTCGATGCTGAAGGCCGCGCAAATGGCCATGTTCGATGTCGGCTCGGCAAACTTTGAACTCGTGCCGAAAGACACAAAAAGCACTTCCGATGGCGCAGCAGCGGCGGCGCAGGACGCGGCGCAAAGCGGCACTTCGCTGTTCCTCGGCCCGATTTTCGCCGAAGATGTGCGCGCGGTGAAACCAGTGGCTTCCAGCTCCAATATCCCCATGGTCGCCTTCACGACCGACTGGAGTCTCGGCGGCGGCAACACCTATATCATGGGCTTCCTGCCTTTCGCGCAGGTGTCCCGCGTGGCGCAGTATGCGGCGACGCACGGCGCGGATAAACTCGCCGTCTACGCACCCACCACGCCCTATTGCGACGTGGTCATCAGCACCCTTCAGCGTACCAGCGCCGATGTGGTGCGCGTCGAGCGTTATTCACCCCAGCAGACCGACCTGACGGCGCTGGTGGAAGATTTCGCCGCGACCAGCAACACCTCGGGCGACCCTAAAAACCCCACCTTCAAGTTCAACGCCCTCATGCTGCCGGTCGGCGGCGAAGGCTTGCGCTCACTCACCTCCGTGCTGGGGCTGAACGGCGTGAACAACAAGCGCGTGCGCTTTATCGGCACCGGGCTTTGGGACGATACGCAGCTGACCTACGACCCGTCGCTCTACGGTGCATGGTTCGCAGCGCCCGACCCCAAGCTGCGCAACGATTTCGACCGCCGCTATCAGGAAAACTACGGTGGCACCCCCCTGCGCCTTGCCTCGCTCGCCTATGACGCGACGGCTCTTGCCGCCGTGCTGGCGCGCACCTCGGGCGACAACAGCCCCTATTCGCACGACAGCATGACCAACCCGCGCGGCTTTGCGGGCATCGACGGTATCTTCCGCTTCCGCAGCGACGGCCTTGCCGAACGCGGCCTCGCCGTGCTGGAAATCCAGTCCGGCAAGGCGCGCGTGATCGATGCCGCCCCCACCGCCTTTATTTCTTCCGGCAGCTGATGGGCCTTTCGGACATAAAGACAAAGATGGAGGCCGCCTGCCTGACCGCAGGGCGGCCTTTGTCTTCGGTGCAACTGGTGGCGGTCAGCAAGATGCAGCCGGCAGAAAAAGTTGCGGCCGTGCTCGAACAGGGTCAGCGTGTGTTCGGCGAAAACCGCGTGCAGGATGCGGAGGAACGCTGGCACCCCTTGCGCGCGCAATATAAAGACATCCAGCTCCACCTCATCGGCCACCTGCAGACCAACAAGGCGAAAGATGCCGTCGCACTGTTCGATGTTATCCAGACGGTCGACAGCCAGAAACTGGCACGCGCGCTGAAAAACGAAATGCAGAAACAAAACCGTGACCTGCCGTGTTTTATTCAGGTGAATACCGGCGACGAACCGCAAAAAGGCGGCGTGAGTGTGGCGGAACTTGAGCCGCTCGTCCGTTTCTGCCACGAAGAAGCACATATAAATATAGTCGGCCTCATGTGTATTCCGCCGCAGGACGAAATTCCCGATCCGCATTTCGCGCTGCTGCACAAGTTATCAACAGGCTTCGGAATCACGCAGCTGAGCATGGGAATGAGCGCCGACTTTGAGCGCGCGATTCGATACGGCGCGACGCATATACGCGTTGGCAGCGCACTCTTTGGCATTAGGGAAAATTAATTGCTGGTTTAGGGAAAATAGCCGTATTAAGGAAAACTATTTTCCGCATATTTTCCAACGTTTTGTGAAAAAATCGGTATTTCGTCAAATGCCCCCTTGTCAACCGAGAATCACGTTGACATAATGCCCATACTTAGCCATAAGCAACACGTACACAAAAACAAAAAAACGGCGCGACGCCACCGGCCTTATTGCAGGAACGATGTAAATTTCTGCCGGGCTTAACTGAAGAAAAAAATTACAATCGGAGAGCACACACATGGGTAAAATCGTC
>JAYUPV010000385.1:0-5526 GCA_043759865.1 Alphaproteobacteria bacterium
CATCGCAACTAACCTGGAACACTACATGAATTTGTTGAGCGCCCGGCAGAAGCTGGTCGCCTCAAACATCGCCAATGCCGACACACCCGGCTATAAACCGCTCGACGTAAAAGCGTTGGATTTCAAAGAATTATTGGGCGGCTCCACCAGCAAGCTTTCACTGAGCGTGGCCTCGGGCGACACCAGCGCCGCGATGCTGCAGACGACCGAGCCGAACCACATCGCAGCCGACGGCACGTTGCCGGGCGGGCAAAAGCTGCCGAGCAGCAAGCAGAAACATACCTACGAAACCGCGCCGGCAGGCAATTCCGTCATCATGGAAGAACAGCTCCTGAGGATGAACGAGAACTACACCGACCACGCTTTCGTCAGCAATTTATACCAGAAAAACATCAGCCTGCTTAAAGCGGCGCTGAAATAGGGTTAGGAGACAGAGATGGATCTCGTACAGGCAATGGCGATGGCCGCAAAGGGGATGAAGGCGCAAGGACAGCGCATGAAGGTCATCTCGGAAAACCTTGCGAACGCTGAAACAACCGGCAAGACCTCGAAGGACAATCCCTACCAGCGCCAGATCGTGACTTTCAAGAACGAACTCGACCGCAGCACGGGCAACCGCGAGGTCGAAGTCGACCGCATTGCGCTCGATGGCGCCGACTTCATCACCAAATACGACCCAAGCCATCCGGCCGCGAATGCCGAAGGCTATGTAAAAATGCCCAACGTGAACCCGCTGCTCGAAATGATGGACATGCGCGAAGCGCAGCGGTCATACGAAGCGAACCTCGGCGTTATAGAACTGGCGCGCTCAATGCTGATGCGTACGATTGATCTGCTGCGTAACTAAGGAGAATAAACCATGGCAACCGTAACCGATGCTTCAAAAGCGTATCTCAACACCCTGAAACAGCTTCAGGATACGCAACCGGCAGACGCAGGCGGCCCCTCCTTCGGCGACGTGCTGAAAACCGCCGCCCAAGGCGCGATCGACGCCCAGCACACCAGCGAAAAAGTTTCCGCCGCAGGCCTCGTCGGCAAGGCCGATATGACAGAAGTCCTGCAAGCCATCAACAACGCCGAGATCGCCCTCAATACTGTGCTTGCGGTGCGCGACCGTGTGGTGCAAGCTTATGAGCAGATTATGAGGACGTCGATTTAATGGAAGAAGCTGAAGTCGTCGATTTCGCGCGTGAGGCGATTATCCTCACCATCCAGATCTCCGCACCGGTCATGATGATCGGTCTTGCGGTCGGCGTGATTGTCGCCCTCATCCAGGCGCTCACCCAGATTCAGGAAATGACCCTCGCCTTCGTGCCCAAGATGATGGCCATCTACCTCGCCATCTTCCTCATGTTCCCGATGTTCGCAACGGCCATGGTGGTTTTCACCCAAAAGATTGCCGACAAGATTATAAGCCTCGGCTAGACTGGCTTTTATGCAGTCCCTGTTAAACGAAATCCTCGTCAGCCACCTCTCCGCCTTCATGCTCATTTTCATGCGGACGGGCATGGCGCTGATGATTATGCCCGGCATCGGCGACAGTTTCGTGTCGCCGCAGATACGGCTGCATTTCGCTCTCGCCTTCGCCTTTGTGCTGACCCCGTTCCTTGCGCCCCTGCTGCCGCCCCTGCCCTCGCACGCGCCCGACCTTATCACCCTCCTGTTGTCGGAGGCGTTTATCGGCATCTTCATCGGCACGGTCATGCGCATCATGATAACCGCGCTTGATACGGCGGGCGGCATTATCTCCATCCAGTCGGGCTTTGCGAACGCGCTTGTGTTCAACCCCGCGACGGCATCACAAGGCTCGCTCATCGGCGCGCTTTACTCGGTGATGGGGGTGACGCTGCTGTTTGTCACCAACATGCACCATTATATGCTGGCCTCGCTGGTCGACAGCTATACCCTGTTCCCCGCCATGGCGCATGCGCCCGACATGAAGCCGATACTGGAAGTTGCAACGCAAACGGTGAGCGCGGCGTTCCGTATCGGTGTGCAACTGGCGATGCCGTTCCTTATCGTCGGCCTTGTGGTGCAGCTGGCCTTCGGGCTTCTCGGCCGCCTGATGCCGCAGGTGCAGATTTTCTTCCTTGCCATGCCGGTGCAGATTTTGCTCTCCCTCATCATGCTCACGATGGTGCTGTCGGCGGGCATGCTGTACTGGATGCGGGGCTTCGAAAGCCTCGTCAACGACGCGCTGAATCCATAGGGAGAATGCATGTCGGAAGGCGACGATACAACAGACGACAGCCAGAAAACAGAACAGCCGACACAGCGGCGGCTGGATGAAGCGCACAAACGCGGGCAGGTCGTCTACAGCCGTGAAGTCGCCAACTGGATGATGCTGTTCGCGGCGACGCTCTTGGTGCTCATGGCGGGCCCCGGCATCATGCTCGATTTCAAGAACGTGCTGAAAACTTTTATCGCCGAGCCGCATATTTACGCCACCGACCCGAACGGGCTGATGAAAATCGGCAAGCAGCTGTTTTTCGCCATGGTGTCAAACCTCGCCCTGCCGTTCCTCGTGCTTATGGCGGTCGCCATCCTCTCCGGCATGCTCCAGACGGGGCCGCTTTTTACGGTTGACCCGCTCAAGCCGGACCTGAAGAAACTCTCCATCTTCGCAGGCATCAAACGGCTGTTTTCGGCGCGCTCGATTGCCGAATTCGTGAAGGGCATTTTCAAGCTCGTGGTCGTGTCTTCCGCGATCTACATGGTGCTCAGCCCTTATTTCGACACGGTCGAGCATTTCGTGGGGCAGGATATCGCAGCCGCGATGCAAGACCTCAGCACGCTGTTCATGAAAATGATGGCGGCGGCGCTGGTCGTGCTGTTCGTGCTGGCGGTCGCCGATTATATGTACCAGCGCCACGAATTCATGATGAAAATGCGCATGAGCAAGCAGGAGCTGCGCGACGAGCACAAGCAGACCGAAGGCGACCCGCAGGTGAAAGCCCGGCTGCGGGGCCTGCGCGAACAAAAAGCGCGCCAGCGCATGATGCAGTCCGTGCCCGAGGCCGATGTGGTCATCACCAACCCGACCCACTACGCCGTGGCGTTGAAATACGACGTCAAGAACATGGACGCGCCGCAGATGGTGGCCAAGGGCGTTGATGCGGTGGCGCAGCGCATCCGCGAAGTCGCGGCCGAGAACAAGGTGCCGATTGTGGAAAACCCTGTGCTTGCCCGCGCCCTGTTCGATTCAATGGAAATCGACCAGACCATCCCGCGTGACCATTTCAAGGCGGTGGCCGAGGTTATCTCTTACGTCTTCAAGCTCAAGGGCAAGAAACTGTAATTTGATTTTACGTATACGCAGGCTGTCGCACTCAATAGCTTTTCCCGCACAAAACGGTTAAAATACAATCCCATAGGGGATTAATTTACCGTGACTCCATCCGCAGGACCAGACAACGGCTTTTTCCTGGAGAAAAAGCAGACCGCCAAAATGAGCAGCACGTTGCGGCGTCGGAACATCAAGGCTGTCATCCTTTTTACATTGAGCGCGCTTTACGGCTTTATCACGCTCGGCATTTTATATGTGCTGATCCACGGCGGCTTCGGCATGTCGCTTGCCGCGCTATATTTTTACGGGCTGATCGGCGGCCTTGCCCTGCTGCTGCTGAACCGCAGCTATTCCGACGCCGACCGCAGCCGCCGCATTCTGACCGAGGTGCTGGAAAAAAGCGCGGAGGCGCGCGCCATTACCGACAACGAAGGCGCGACGATCTACACCAACCTGCGCTTCGCCAAGCTGGTCGAAGGCTTGGGCGAACCTTCCATCGGCGCGTTCACACGGCTTTTTGAACACTCGAAAAAAATTGAAAAGACGCTCGATGACCTGCAGAACAAGGCCTCTCCCGCCGGTTCCGCCTCGACCGAAATCCAGACCAAGCTGCGCGGCAAGAACGCGTGGTATCAGGTCACCTGCCAGTTCATCATCGGCTGGCCGGGCTATATCCACTGGCGTTTTGACGACATCACCCACCGCTACCAGATGGAAGCGGCGATACGCGAAGAACGCGAAAAGCTGCGCGACTTTACCGACAACGCGCCCGTGGGATTTTTCTCGGTCGACGGCGATGGCCGGTTGCAATTCGCCAACGACACGCTGTTGCGGCTGCTCGGCGCGGACGCAAAAACCATCATCGGCAAGACCAAGCTGCATGATTTCCTTGTCAACCCGCCCGCCAAAGGCAAGCCTTACGACTGCTTCGACGACGGCGGCTATCACCAGCACGGCGAAACATTGATGAAGGGCGCGGGCGGCCGCGTGTTCAAGGCTGCCATTACGCATTCGATTACCAAGGACGAAGAAGGCAAAGTCATCTCCCGCTCCGTCGTTTACGACCTGACGACCGAACAGAAGATGCAGCAGGCGCTGAAAGAATCCGAAGACCGTTTCGAGCGCCTGTTCGAGGAAGCGCCCGTGGGTATTTGCATGCTGACCGCAGGCGGCGTGATTTCCGACGCCAACGCCACGCTTGCCGCCATGCTGCGCCTGCCCGTCGGCGCCATCAACGGCAAGCCGCTGCTGCACTTCATTCACAAAGACATGCAGCACCGCGCCGAGGACTGGCTGAAACAGCTGGCGCGCGGCGAAAACTCCGACCCGTTCGTCGAAGTCCCCATCAAGGGCTCGATTGAAATCGTGGCGCAGATTTACGCGCGTAAATTCAAGGTCGGCGACAATTTCGTGCTGCACTTCATCGACCTGACGGAACAGAAAAAGCTGGAAAAGCAGTTCACCCAGAGCCAGAAGATGCAGGCCGTCGGCCAGCTGGCGGGCGGCATCGCGCACGACTTCAACAACCTGCTCACCGCCATGATCGGCTTCTGCGACCTGCTGCTGCTGCGCCACAAGCCGGGCGATCCGTCTTTCGCCGACATCATGCAAATTAAACAAAACGCCAATCGCGCTGCTAACCTCGTGCGCCAGCTGCTCGCCTTCTCGCGCCAGCAGACGCTGCAGCCGCGCGTGCTCGACCTTGCGGAAGTGCTGAGCGAATTGTCGCACCTTTTGCGCCGCCTCATCGGCGCGAATATCGAGCTGCGCCTGACGCACGCGCCCGATATCAGCCTTATCAAGGCCGACCAGGGGCAGATGGAACAGGTGCTGATCAACCTTGTGGTCAACGCGCGCGATGCGATGCCGGGCGGAGGCAAGCTGCTTATCCGCACCCAGAACCTGACGAACAAAGCTGGCATCAAGCTGACCAACGAAGAAATGCTGCCCCCGGGCGACTGGGCGACCATCGAGGTCGAGGACACCGGCACCGGCATCGCCGCCGACATCATGCCGCGCATTTTCGAGCCGTTCTTTTCGACAAAAGAAGTCGGCGCGGGCACGGGCCTCGGCCTTGCCACCGTCCACGGCATCGTCCACCAGACGGGAGGATTTATCTCGGTCAACTCGACGCTGACCAAAGGCACGACCTTCATCATCTACCTGCCGCGCTTTGCCGAAACGGCAGGCGCAAAGAAAGCCGAAGTTATCGAGGAAAAAGCCGTCAACAGCGACCTCAC